>PUNF01000046.1 GCA_003552525.1 Clostridia bacterium
GGATTGTCGCCGGAGCGTGATGGACAAGCCCGTGGCCATCAACGACTTCAAGCGCCTCTCTGCGGATCTTCACTACGAAGATTACCTGGAGGAATGTCTGCCACTTACCGGTGAAAAGGTCGCCATTGTGGGCGCGGGTCCAGCGGGCCTAGGCACGGCATATTTCCTGAGGCTCGAGGGCATCGCATCGGATGTTTTCGAACGCATGCCGAAGCCCGGGGGCATGCTGCGCTATGGGATCCCCGATTATCGACTTCCCGAGGCGGTCCTGGATCGCGAAATCACGCACCTCGATCGCATGGGGGGAATCCGCATCCACGTCGACCGGGCCCTGGGTAAAGAAGTGACGCTCGAGAGCCTCCGGGCCGATTACGACGCAGTGGCGCTCACGATCGGTTCCTGGCGCTCAAGCCCGATGCGCGTCGAGGGTGAGGAATTGGCAACGGGAGGCATAGACTTTCTTCGGGCCATGGCCGAGCGCGGAAATGATCTACCCGACCCCGGCGAGACGGTGGTGGTCGGGGGCGGCAATACGGCCATGGATTGCGTTCGCTCGGCGCTGCGACTGACGGATGCGCCTGTGCACTGCCTGTACCGTCGGACCGAAAGAGAGATGCCAGCGGAACAGGTCGAAATCGATGAGGCCCGGGAAGAGGGCGTCTGCATTCATACCCTGACACAACCAATTGCGCTCGAGCAACGGGATAATCGGCTCGTATTGACCTGCCTGAAGATGCAGCTTGGTGAACCGGACGCTTCCGGTCGCAGGCGCCCCGAACCGATCGAGGATAGCGAGTTCGAGTTCGCGGCGGATACAGTTATCATGGCGATCGGCCAGAAGACCGACGCCCCTGACGGTGTCCCGACGAACCAATGGGGAGACGTGGACTGCTCGGACGGCCGAGCCAACGTTTACGAGAACGTATTCGCGGCGGGCGATTGCGTAACCGGCCCTGCGACCGTGGTAGAGGCGGTCGCAGCCGCCCGCAATACCGCGCTGTCCATCGCGGCGCATATCCGTGGGGAGGATTATCGGCCGCAAGAAGCCATTAACGTTAGCCGCGGGCACTGGCAATCGATGTCCCCCGAAGACCTTGTGCTTCTGCACGCCCCATCAGAACGCGATCGCGTTCCGCAGAGGCACATTTCTATCGACCGCCGCCGCACCACCTTTGATGAGGTGGCGGATACTTTCACCGTGGACGAAATCGCGCGGGAGGGTGAACGCTGTATCGAGTGCAGTTGCACCGCGAAGACCGATTGTCGCCTCCGGGACTTGTCCGCGGAGATGGCCGCAGATCCTTTGGGATTCGAAGGCGAGAAGCGGGACCAAGGATACAATGCCGAGCATCCGGACATCATCCTGGATCGCGGAAAGTGCATTCGCTGTGGCGTGTGTATTCGCGTTTGTAGTGAGATCGTCAATGAGCACCTACTCGGGTTCAAGTTTCGCGGATACGATACGCGTATCGATACGGCCTTCGGTGCCACGCTCCCGTTGAAATGCTCCGAATGCCTGGAGTGTATCGAGGCTTGCCCGGTGGGTGCCCTGGACCTCAAGAAGAAGGAATAGGCCCGGACCCGGTGCACACCTTGCGCAAAGCGGCAATGGGTGGCCGGACAATGTAGGCGTCCGCCCGCCCATTGCCCTTCCTTGAGTCGGTTGTAGCGTTTCGCATGCCCAGCATCAACCGGCATGATCGCGGTCCACTTTCGGGCGCGTTGCCTGCCTGGTGATTGCAATGGATTCCCGTGTTCAATGGCTCAGGTCGACATCAATTCGACATCAATCCCCGGGCCAGGTGATCACGATCGTCCGCATTACCTCGGGCGCCTGGTGCGCATATTCGAGATCCTGGTAGTCGGTTGCGCGATAGCCAATCAACAATTGCGTACCGTCCGGCGACCACACCGCCGTATCCGGTTCTGGACTGCGAAACACCCGTACGTGTTGCGTTGGGACCGGCCCATCTTTATTGATGCGTGCCACCGTGAACCAGGAGAAAGGACCCCAGAACGGGCTGCCCTCGATGCCCACGATCTGGTTTCGGCCGTCGCCGAATCCATCCATGTAGTGCGCCCCGAAGGATTCACCGCGTGGGCGTCCATCTTCTGTAGAGAGTCGCAAGATCGATCCAGTCTTCCCATCCGCCTTGGCGAGAACCCAAAGATCCTCGCCCTGCACATCCAGGATTTGGATGAAGGTGCCGTCATCAACCTCGGTGAGCATTTCCCGCGCACCGGACGATACGCTGTATCGGAGCACATCCGCGCGGAACCCACCCTCGCGGTATTGCAGATCGCCATTCACGCTGCGTATTGCCCGCGCGGGCATCACGAAGCGATCCTCGTCAATCCAGTGCACCTGTGGACTGATGATGTAGCCGTCCAAGGAAAGGGCGAGGCGCTCCCATGTGCTCGTATTAAGATCGTGAAGGTAGAAAAGCCCTTGCACTTCTTGTTGCACATGTACCAGTAGGCGCCGGCTGTCGGGCGCCCAGGCGATGACTTCCGCATGCTCCTCGACTCCGGGCGGCCTGCCGATGCGCACGATATCCCCGGTTCCCGCGCTTCGTACGGCGATGCCGTCCTCGTCCGTGTATGCCGTCCAGCTCCCATCCGCTGAAACCAGGGCGTTCCAGGCCCGCATGCCCCATGGCTCGAAGGTTTCTTCTAACAAGTTGAAGTGGCCCAGCGCATCACCCGCAATACCGACGATCGTCTGCTGGTCTTTCCACGATACCAGGCGAAAATACGGTGGCATGGGAATCTCTTGCACCCGCAGGTCCGGTGAGTGATCGAATCCTATCTTCCACCAATCGGGCGCAATGTAGCGGAGGTCCTCTTCATAGGGCGTACGGAGTGGCACGGTGAAGTCGTTGGGTTCGTCCCATTCGAAGGTGACCATTTCGACATCGTCCCGGGCGCATGCCGTATTGACCAGCGCGTACAGGTATAGGAGTTGCTTCGCGCCCTGGTGTGCGAGAGCCTCCGAGGATAGGGATAGGATAGCCCGTCCTTCCACCAGCGACACGTTGGTGATGGCCTGTGGTACTGCCTGCTCGAGTGAATGCGCGATGGATGCATATTGCTCGGGGGACATCGTGGTCTCGCGGACGACGAGGTGCGTTTCGTCGGTTGAGACCGAGAAGATGCGTACGCGCACAGATTCGGGGGCGATGGGGGAAGGTATCGGCACTTTCGTGGGTTCACCCGGTGCGTCAATCACGTCACCGGGTCTGGGTGGTGCTGCAGAATCGCACCCTGACAGAAGCAGTGAGAGGATCACCACGGCAAAGATGACGGCGCAAAGCGATGTTGTTTTCACGGGAAGACCTCGCACTCTCCAGGATAATCTCTAATGATCGAGATAATAGTCCGACGGGGCTTACGGGTTTATGTTCCCGGCCGGGGCAAATCTCCAATCTCAACCAACGTGTTCTGAATGACGGCCGCCTTTTATTTCGTCCCCTTGTAATCTAATTCAACAAGTGTTAAAGTATAATCCGTGAAGGCAAGCCAGGGTGGGCGCCGTCGCCAGTTATCCACTCTTTCCGTTTGGTGCGGGCGCAGGAGGCGCAAGAATTGGCGTAATCGTGACGGGGAGGTTATTTCGGGCC
>PUNF01000143.1 GCA_003552525.1 Clostridia bacterium
GATTAGCATTACAACACCGAGGATGATTAGCTGGGCCGGCGAACCGATTCAGCTTGAGACGGAAGTGGTTCACGATGATCCGGAAAGTCTTACCTATTCGTGGGAAGCCACGACTCCGGAAGGCGACCCTCTGGAAGAGCCGGCAGTATTTGAGCCAGGTGATGATGTGGCAAATCCGACAATAACGGTAAATTACCACGCCAGTATTTTCAGGGTAACGGTTGCTGTTGACGACGGCATTAATGAGCCGGTTACCGCAACTCGCCTGCTTGATGTTGCTGACAATCCCTGTCAGGCAGCCAGAGCGCTCGGTATTGGTGATGACTATCCGGCCGACATTGCGGCTAACTGTATCCATGATCTGGAAGATTATGCCGAAATCGCCTCCGAATGGCTGGTAGATTTTATTATAACTGAGCCTGTTGCTATGCCGGAAGAAGAATAGGAATAGGTTATTGACTCTTGTTTTGATGAGTTCCCCGGGCCTTGTGCCCGGGGCGCTCGATAGTAAGTTTAATTTTTTGTGTTGATGAGTCTTTTACAAGTAAAAAATGGAAACAGGCGGCAATGTGCATAAAAGTCATTCCGCGGTGGAATGACGGCATTGCTGTCGGAATTTTTTCTTTTCTTGAAAGGGGAAGAAGATGAGAGAGATGATTGTGAAGAGGAAGATGAGAATGCTAATTGTGTTGGTGGTTATGGTAAGTATGGTTGGGGTTGCAAGCGCGACAACAGTCTGGAATCCGGCAGCCAACGATATTACCCCGCCTGATGTGGGCGATTGGGGCGATGCGGATAACTGGACCAACGGAGTTCCGATGGCTCCTGACGGGGCAACCAAAGCAGTCTTCAATGTAGAAGATGCTGCGGAGGCCCAGGTATCGGGCGAATATGATGCAGGACATTTGGTCCAGGGTGACGGCGGTCCGGGCGGCGTTATTCGCGTGATGGACGGCGGAACTCTTAACACCCGCACCGATGGTTGGTCCTCTATTGGCTGGAATAATGTTGCCAACCTGGTCGTTGAGTCCGGCGGCACATTCAATTTTGGTCACCATGCCTGGATTGGTTTCAATGACGGTAGCGAGGGCACAGTAGAGGTTTATGGTACTGTCACCGTTGCGGAACAGTTCGGTCTTGGCTGGGAGGGCACAGGCACTGGGTATGTCAATGTCAATGACGGCGGTCTTCTGGAGCTTAGTAACTGGCACCCCACCAATTCGATTACAGGGGATTCAGTTTTAACCATTAATGAGGGTGGCGTTGTTGTTATCGCCGGTGACAGAGTAGATAATGCCAATAACTTTTTCGATAACGGTTTCATTGCTTCAGATCTTGGTGCAATCGAAGCTACTTATGATGATGGCTTTACAACAATCGTTGCCATCCCCGAGCCTGCTACAGTTGGACTTCTTGGACTTGGCGGTTTGACGCTTCTGAGAAAGAAGAAATAAAGTTGAAATATGGATATTTGGTTGTTAACTTTTTGAGGTTGCGGGCTTCGGCTCGCAACCTTTTTTTTGGTTTTTTCCTGAACACACAAGGCATTAATTACGATATAAATAATACAAATATATTTGTGGCGTGTTGTATTGGGCAGCGGCTGCAAAGGTGTCTTTAAGATACATGGTAATGAGCTATTGCCGGGGGCGGCAATTATTAAATCAGATTGGTGTTTTTCGATAATGATCTCAAAAACTGTTGTTGTTGTTTAACTTTGGTGGAGGATTTGTGATGAAGATGAAGACACTGGCATTAGCTATTTTGCTGTTGATTTTTACGGCATGTTTTTCCCAGGCTACTATAGTGTGGAACCCTTCCGGTACTTATCCTGATGAGGCTTACTGGGATGTCGGAGGTAACTGGAATACTGGACAGGTGCCGGGTGAAGATAATAAAGCCATTATCAGGGCGTCGGTTATTTGTGTTCTAAACAGTGGGGCTGATGTTGACCAACTGTCAGTTGGTGATGGCGGTGATGATGGTGCTTCTTTACGGATTGTTGATGGCGGCAGCCTCTTCGCTGACGGCACAGCCTGGTCGGCTGTCGGGTACAATAGAGATTCCACTGTTACGATTGAGTCAGGGGGGCTTCTTGAAACCACGCATCGTGTGTTATTAGGCCGTGAGTCAGATTCGCATTTGATAGTTGACGGCGGCACTGCGGTGATTGGCGGGCATTTGCAGGTGGGCAATAACGGCGGCTTTGGTCGCCTTACCGTTGGCGACGGTGGATTAGTGGATATTGCCGGGGATGTCAGGCGCAACGGTGATATGCTTATTGATGTTCGCGGTGGGACGATTATTATCGATGGCGATAAGACCGGCTTTATAAGTAGTTGGGAGGGAAGCGAAATCGTTGCCTATGGCGGTGCTGGAATCCTTTTGTTTGACTATAACGCGACCCATCCGGGTAAAACCACCATTCAGGCGATGGAGCAGGAGGTTCTTGAAGGTGATATCACTGAAGAGGGCAGAGTGAATATAGAAGATTTGAAGCTGTTTGTTGACGATTGGTTGATTGATGACTGCGACAGCCCTGCTCATCTGGATGGTCCATGTTTAATTAACTTTCGGGATTTTAGTGTTTTAGCCAATAGTTGGCTTCGCGGTTTCGCGCCTTATTGGCATGTTGTTGAGACGGTTTATCCTACCGATGATGTTATCGTTACTCCCTATGCAGCTCAGGACTTCGGTATAGTGGCTGATGGAGTTACTGATGTTACCGATGAGATTCAGACTGCATTGATATTAATTGATAACATGGGCGGGGGGACGCTCTTTTTACCGGCTGGTAACTATAGGGTAGAAGGTACTTTAACAGTTCCTCCCAGAGTAACTCTTCGAGGTGACTGGAAGCAGCCGAAGCCTGGAAGTGAGGTTGCCGGAACTATACTGCAGGCTTATGCCGGCCGTGGGGATGAGAATGCAGATCCTTTTATCCGGCTGATCGGAAGTGCCGGGATCAAAAACCTCTCGATCTGGTATCCGGAGCAGGAGCCTGATAATATCCAGCCCTATCCTCCGACTCTTCACATCGAGGGCAGCACCGTTGAAAATCTGACATTTGTGAACTCCTATTTTGGTGCAACAACATTCCGTGAAGGAATGACGAGACTTCCGTTTATGCGTAATGTCTATGGAACTCCGCTTAAAACAGGAATAGAGTTTGATCGCCTGTCGGATATCGGACGAATTGAAACCGTTCATTTTTCGCCTGACTACTGGGCTGATTCCGGTCTGGCCAATGCGCCGGCTGGCGGGGAGCATGAGGATTGGATATACAATAACGGTACCGGGGTAATTGTCCGAGCCATTGCCTGGTCATATTCAGCTTATGTGACGGTTGAAAGATACAATATCGGTTTTGCCCTGAGGCCTACGCGTTACGACAGAGGAAGTCCCAATGGTCAGTCGTATAAGTTCAATTTGGTCGATTGTCAAACAGGTATCTATATTGAAGAAAGTGCAAATGCCGGTTATCAGTTTACGCGATTTAATATTCAGGGCGCCGAAACAGGAGTTTACATTTCGTCTGCTGTTGAAGAGGCCAATATGTTCCATACCTGCAGCATTGATGCTTCTGGTGATGCTATTTCC
>PUNF01000010.1 GCA_003552525.1 Clostridia bacterium
AGAGAATACGAACAACAAATTAGACAAAGTAATGCTTTTGAAAAAATCATTGGTGATCCTATTTATTCAATTACAGATATTTTTTCGTTTAGTGGTTATGCTCAAACAAGGTTTGAAGTAGTTCACGCAAGCCATAGAAATATACAATCTAAGCTAAATGAACTAAAAAGTATTGATTCTAATAGAGTTCCTCTCGTTTTCATGTTTTCTAAAAACGAGGAAGATGTCGAAAGAAATTCGGCATTAATTAATAAAGTCTTGGCCGCACATCATAATGATATTGTTATTGTTGATGTGTCAAACCAGCCTTTAAGTAATAAAGATTTTGAGGCCTTTATTGATTGTAAGGTAAAAGCTAGGTATTTCTTGAGAATTGATTCTAATCAAGCTCGATTAAATGAAGAGCAAGCAAAGAATATAATCAATGCTTGGAAATCTAAAATTCATAACGTGAAAATTACTTTATACTCACCGAATAGAGAGTCAGTATCATTGATTGGTCCTGGTTCATTTGCTCAACGACTAAATGAAGTAAATTTACAAATCTATCCTTATAGTTTAGAAAGGATTGCCACTCATGATAAACTATTTTCTGTTACGGGATATAAGGAATCTGTACCAAAAATGGGGATGGATAGAGCAAATATAACATCTAATTATAATTATTTGAAAATTATCAAAGAAAAACTTCAACATGAGAATATATGGAATAATAGTAGATACTACTTGGACTTGCCTTCACATATTATTTCTAAAATGAAAACTGAAGTCGAAAGCTATATTGATGAAAGCTTCAAAAAGAAGAGTAGTGTGGCTATTATTGATATTTGGAGTTTATTAAAGGGAAAACCTTTTGGTTTAATGAGTTGTACAGGTTCCGCATTTTTAATGGGGTTTTTATTAAAAGAGTATGCTGATAATGGTTACTACAAAATGGATGCTAACAGTAACAATGTTCCGCTTACACACGATAATTTAGCTGATATGATTGTTGGGGTATTAAAAGGTTTTAAAAATGCAGAAATGCAATATATAGTAAGAATGACAGAGGACCATGAATTGTTTTGTAAGTATACAGGGGAAATCTTTAAACTGCCAACTGAAAAACAAAACTCTATCCAAGATGTGGTAAAAGGGCTTAAAACAGTTTTGCAGAATACGAACTATCCTTTATGGGCTCTTAATTACTATTTAAAAGCTAATGATAGTTTAGGGCTTGCTGGTATAACTGCATCTGTGATTAACCTCTATTGTGAGTTAGTTTCTATAAATAAACAAACTGATAGAGATGAGGCTAAGATTGCTGATGAGATTATAGTCTTGCTTAAACATAATATAGATATAAAGGATTACTTGAAGAGTATTTTTAACGGAGAAAACTTAAGAGATGGCATGGAATACTACATAGAAGAGTATAATCCAGATTTAATTAAATTAGCAAAAAAACTTAATGTTGGTAAGGATTATTTAGGAGAGGTAAAAAATATGCTTACTGCCGATTCATCTTGGCTATGGGAAAAGGGTGATATAGATAAATGCATTGATCGTGTATATTTAGATTACCAGATAGTAGCCAATGTTAACAAAATATTACCTCAAAATGTTTTTAGTTTAAATCAAGCTGCAGAAGCTATTCAGAGTAGGATCAGTTCAATAAAAATTCCTTTTAAATATACCATTGATCGCTATCCAGAGCTTGAAAGTCTATTTATTGAGTTAATGCAGGTTTATAAGACTGGTAGTTTTAAAGAGGCAAATAAAGAATTACTATTACAGAAATTAGAACAAGGGTCCGATATATTTAATAATTATTACAACAGACAGCTAAGTATATTTAAAGAAATTGCAAGTGAAATTATAGGAGTTGATCTTGCAGATGAAGATGCAGATTATCTATACAAAACTTCTGAATCAAAAGCTATACAAAAAAGCATCTATGATTTCGAGCAAGATATAAAACAAATCTGGAAAATCTATAATAAAAATAAAAAATATGAAATTCTGGTTGAAAAATGGGTGTCGATTACTAATACAAAATCACCCTCAGAATGGTCTAAAAATTATAGAATCCCAATATTATTTTTGTTTAATACAAATGTTCATGAAGCAAAGAGTGCATTTGATTTAATTAATGCTGGAAAAGCAAAAGTAAATGATTATGATATTGAATTAGCGATAGAATTCTTGAATGCTCATATAAACGATAAAATGTTAAATGATGAAGAATATATGAATGAAATTTTCAAGGACTACGTTGCTGGTGAGTATAGTCTACTAATAGAAGATGTGGATGAAATTAAGAGCCTTTTAATTAATCGACTGGGCAATGATGTCTACAATTGGTTTATGCAAAAAAGTGCAATTGATGAAATGGTTAAAGATTATGCAGCAAATAAATATAGGGAGAAATACTTTTCTATTGTAAATCTAAAGATTGATAGGATGCAATCAGAACAAGCCAAATTATATTTAAAAGAATTAATAAAAAATGAACCTTTAGTGGGTGTGAAAATATTGAAGAATGATGAGGGGTAAAAATGTTTATTAAATCTTTCAAAGAACTAATTAATTATATCGATCAAGATATAAACTGTAAGGATATTCGAATATATCGAATATTAAATGTTGAGGATCTAGAGAATTGGGTAAAGCTAAATAATTACTTGTTAGAAAAGTGTACGAGGCAAATAAGGTTGTCTGATTACTGTTTTGGTGAAGACTTGACACCCAATATTAACAAGTTGTGTGCTGATTTACAGTTTTTAGACAGGAATGCTGTGCTTTTACCTATATCGGAGCACTTAAGGATTAATATTGATCAGTTTGAAAAAGTTCTTATGAAGGTTATAGGGGTGCAATTCTCTGAAGATGTATACTCTAAGCAGATTCATGTTTATATACCTATGTATAAAATGCAAGGCTATCTACAAAACATAATTAAGCATGATCCTAGACTCGAAAATAATATAATCTTTCTTGAAGCTGAAAGTAAAGATGAAAAGCCTTCGATAAAAATTTTAGCGAATGATATTGATTATAAAATGCCGGGTAATGAAATAACAGGATACAAGAATTACCTTAGGTATTGGGAGGAAACCCCTGAACTTCCGATTGTATTATATACTGAAAATGCAGCTTACTTAAAAAATAATGCTTTTGCTGATGATATTGAAGTGTATGTAAATGCTTTCGATGTAATCAAAAATAAAGGGCTTCTGCCTTTTAATGTTAATGAAGCGCTTGGTGAAGGGTGGCAGTGGCATAAATTACTTGGCTTATTAAATGTAAGGCAAAACTATGGCAGTATAAAAGAGTTGCTTTTTGCTAACAAAAATAAGAATGAGATGCAAATTCTTGAGTACTGGAATGATGCCAATGAATTTGAAAAGTGGCTTATATGGTTATATTTTAAATATGAAGGCAAAAGTGATTATGTTTCAGAAATTATAAAAAAATGTATTAGTTATAAGACTTTCATAAAAGATTTAGTTTGTGGAATATTTGAATATTCTATTCATACTAATAATTATGAAAGAGTTTTTTTTGAAAGAAAAAGTATGCTTCAAGTTTTATGTCTAA
>PUNF01000192.1 GCA_003552525.1 Clostridia bacterium
CTATTCGCACTAAAGATGGTATTGATGTGGTTGATGCCGATGTCGTGATCTGTAATTTGCCGCCCAAAGAAATTTTTAATGTCATTCATCCGAGACATTTTCCGGGTGATTTTGTTTCTCTGGTCCAGAAAGAATTTTGGGCCCCTGGCCTGCTGACGCTCACCTGCGGTATGAGTGGTGACTTTTGGGAAGATACGCCGATTGGCCAAGAGAGTTTTACTTTTATGCCCGGTATTTTAAGAGGCGAAGGCTATATAGGCGATTGGGTTGATATGACAATCTGCAGCCTTGCTTCCTGGGCAAAAGACAGTGAATCAAAGCCCGGTATGGCCAAGGGGCGGGCTCCGGAAGGCAAAACCAGCTTTGAGTTTTCCACGGCCTTAACCGATGCTGAAATGAGAGACCCGGTTAAAGTAACCCGGCTTACAGACTGGTGTGATAACTGGGCCCGGCAAACATTCCCGAAGTGGGACGAATATTTTGAATTTGGCATCTGGACTCCTTCTGACGAAGCATACGGCCACTGGCGGCCGGTTGGCGAAGATAGGCCGGATGTCAAATGCCCATGGGTTGAAGGGCTTTATTTTGCAGGGGATCAGTATGGTTTGCGCAACTGGAGCGGTGGTGTCGAAGGGGCCTCGCTTTCTGCCGTACTCTGTGCAGACAGCATTATGGGATCAAACCTGGAAGAAGCGGTTATGCCATTTTATCACCGCGGATTACCTGAATTACCCGATCATTGGTAGTTTAAAAAGCGTCTGCCGCCCCTCATTGATAACCGGGAGGGGCGGCAGCTTGGTTAAGAAATAGAATTTGTATTCCCGGTTCGTTTTTTCTTTAACAATAATCAATCATATCGATCGAAAGAGCAGCAGATGACTGCATTTTTTTCACAAAAAAGCAAAGCATTTTTTCCGTTTACATCTCTTTTATGTGTGTTATTTTTATCTTCTTTTTGCCTGGCTCCAATGGAAGAGTTGAAAGGAAGTTGCCCGTAAACTTAAAAATTGCGCAAAGTCATATAAAGAAAGCGGAGGTTATATTATATGGGATTAATGAGTCCGGAGCAGTATAAAGATAGTTTAAATGACGGTAGAGTAATCTATTATAAAGGTGAAAAAATAGATAATGTTGCCAAACACCCCGAACTGAGTGTGTGTGTAGAAAGTATGGCTGTAGATTATCAGATGGCCCATGATCCTAAGTATGCAGATCTTGCCGTTGTTTATGATGAAAAGTTGGGTGAAAATATTAGCCGCTATTTTCATGTGCCGAAAGATGCAGACGAACTAATAAAAATGCTTGATTTAATTATTGAAGCGACCCGGCTTGGTGACGGCTATATTCCCCTGGCTCATGATATCGGCGCGGATGCTCTTAATGCAATCAGCATTACAGCTCATGCCATGGGTAATCAAGATTATATCGATCGTATAGAAAATTACCGCGATTATTTAAAGAAAGAAGACTTGGCGGTGGTAGCTGCTGTAACCTGTGTCAAAGGAGACCGCCTTTTACGCCCCTCGGATGATAATCAGGAACATCCGGATACTTATGTTCGTGTTGTCGATAAGAATGAAAAAGGAATAGTGGTAAGGGGGGCCAAGGCGCATATTTCTGGAGCCTCTTACAGCAATGAATTTTTTGTAATTCCTTGCCGGGCCATGACAGAAGCAGATGCTGATTATGCTGTAGCTTTTGCCATCCAGGCTAACGCAAAAGGGATAAAGCAAGTGGCCCGTCCGGTAAAAACCAAAATTAGTGAATTAGAGTTTCCGGTTAACCGGCCGGTTCGGGTAATTACCGATTCGTTGATTATATTTGATGATGTATTTGTTCCATGGGAGCGGGTATTCCTTTGTGGAGAATGGCAGCATGCAGCAATGATGGTTTACAACTTTGCTCTCATGCACAGGCGGACTGGCAGTGCTTATAGGATTCCGCTTACCGAACAACTGGTTGGAGTGGCCCAGGCCATCGCAGAATATAATGGTGTCGCCAGGGTCCCTCATGTAAGGGAAAAAATTACTGATTTGGTTATTTACTTGGAAACTCTTAAAGCCCTGGCCCGTTCAGCGTGCCAGGATCCAATAATGCATGGAGGTATAGCGGTTCCCAATCCAGTAACCACCAATATTGCCAAGTACCATTTTGCCCATAACTATCATGATTCTGTCAAAATAGTCCAGGATTTGGCCGGAGGCTTACTGGTGACAGCACCAACCTATAAAGATTACAATCACCCCGACCTGTCTGAAGATATCGATAAATATTTGGTTGGCAAAGCTGGTATACCAACCGAACATCGCCTCAGGATGTTCGACCTGATTCGTCGGTTAACTCGTTCAGAGTTTGAGGCCATTGTATTGCACGGTGAAGGTTCTATGCAGGCTGAAAGAATGACTATTTATGCCGAAGCGAAAAATGTTCTAAAAGAATGCAAAAAAATTGCCGAAGAATTGGCGGATATTAAATGATTAATCGATCAGCATAAACCGGGCGGCAAGGTTACTGGAATATTGTGGGTTATGTATGTTATTGATTTTTGCGAGGTGCCATTTTGTGGCAAACTTGGTAAACTCAAAGAATATTTTTTAAAGGGGAGGTAAAATATGAGCCTCAAAGGAAAAGCGGCCATAATCGGTATTGGTGAAGTGCCTTCGGGAAGGTTCCCGGAAAGAGCCTGTATAGTTTCCGCTGTTCAATCATCAATCATGGCTATTAAAGATGCCGGAATTAATCGTGAAGAAATTGATACAATCATCCCAACAGGAACAGTCTATAATGCTCAGTTCAACAGTGAAATGCTTACCGGCAGGCTGGTTGAAGAGTTAGGTTTGACTGGATTAGTTAAAAGTAATGTGCAGCTGTTTTCCGGGGGATCAAGCAGTTCAAACATGATGAAATTTGCAGCCGGCTTGCTTGAAACCGGGGCAGCCGAGTGTATTTTATGTGTGCATTCTGAGAAGCTGGCTACCGGAATCTCGGGGCAGCAGGGTATTGATCTCTTTTCAATGGCCGGGGTATCCAGGGAATGGGAAGTTCCTTATGGTCAGCATTATTCCGGGGTAGCTGCCCTGGCTACTCAGCGTTATAAGTTCGAAACTGGAACAACTGATGAACAACTGGCTGCTGTATGTGTTTCCAACCGAAAATGGGCTGAACTCAACCCCAATGCAATGTTTCGTAAACCGATGACCATTGAAGAGGTTTTATCTTCAAAAATGCTTTCTACGCCACTACGAGCTAAACAATCGAATATGCTTGCTGACGGTGGGGCGGCATTTATTGTTACATCTGCTGCAAAAGCTAAAAAATATACAGATAAACCGGTTTACCTGTTAGGTTCGGGTTCTGAAATTTCTCATTTTGTTTATTCCCAGGAGCCCGACTTAACCCGTTTTGCCTATAAAAAAGCAGCTAAAGAAGCTTTTAATGAGGCTGGTTTAGGTCCGCAAGATATTGATGTAATGGAAATTTATGATTCTTACCCGGTCTATCAATTAATCGGCTTTGAAGAAAGCGGTTTTTGTGAAAGAGGTGAAGGTGGGCGACTCTTCCTGGAAGGTCAGAC
>PUNF01000188.1 GCA_003552525.1 Clostridia bacterium
CCTTCCGAGAAATCCCTCTTTCGTAGTACCAGGGTATCACCACCATCGAATCACCAACCCGGGGAGGCGTATAAAGTGAAGCCCATCGACCTGCGCAGCGATACCGTGACCCGTCCCACCGAGGCCATGCGCCGTGCCATGGCCGGGGCAGAGGTCGGCGACGACGTATACGGCGAGGATCCCACCATCAATCGACTGGAGGCCCTGGGGGCCGAGATGGTCGGTCACGAGGAAGCGCTGTTCGTGGCCAGCGGCACCATGGGAAATGCCACGGCCCTGTTGACCCACACGGCCAGGGGCGACGAAATCCTGCTCGAGTCCGACGCACATATCTTTTACTTCGAGGCCGCCGGGGCCGCCCTGCTGGCCGGTTGCCAGACGCGCACCATCCCGGGTGTCCAGGGCATCCTCGATCCCGCGGATGTCCGTGCCGCGGTGCGCCCCGAGAACGTTCACTTCCCGCGAACGGGTCTTTTGTGCCTGGAGAACACCCACAATCGGGCGGGCGGAACCGTCATCTCGGTCGAGCGGACGCGGGCCCTGGCGGATGTCGCCCACGAACACGGGGTGCCCGTCCACCTCGACGGTGCCCGGGTGTTCAACGCGGCCGCCGCCCAGGGGGTCCCCGTGGATCATCTCACGGCGCCCCTGGATAGCGTGCAGTTTTGCCTCTCCAAGGGGCTCGCGGCTCCCGTGGGCTCGCTCCTCGCCGGCAGCGCCGATTTCATCAAGGAGGCGCGCCGCATGCGCAAGGCGCTGGGCGGGGGGATGCGCCAGGCCGGCATCATCGCCGCGGCCGGCATCGTCGCCCTAACCGAGATGGTCGACCGCCTGCCCGAGGACCACGTCCGGGCCCGTCGCCTGGCCGAGGCATTGGCCGAGATGGATCCCTTCCGGGTGGACCTCGAGACCGTTCAGAGCAATATCATCATCTTCGACGTGGATCCGGCCTTCAATACCGCGGCGGGCGTATGCGCCGATCTCGCGGCCCTGGGCGTACGCGCCAATCCCACGGCGGCGCAAAGGATTCGCTTCGTGACCCACTACGAGATAACCGACGCGGACATCGATACCGCCATCGACTGCATGGCCGAGCTCGCCCACGACGGCGCATAAACGGCGCCCGAGAGAGGAAGATACGCGTGACACAAGCCTTTAAACCCTTTGACCTGCTGGAATTCACCTTCCCATCCGATCCGCAGCTGTCCCCGGACGGCCAGCGCGTGGTGTTCGTCGAGCAACGCGTCGATCCCGAGCACGACGGGTACCGGAGCGCGCTCTTGCTGCTGGACGTTTCCTCCGGCCCGGACGCCACCGGGTACCCGGCCGGTGCACCCGGCCCCGAGAGCGCCGTGGCCCTGGCCGCACCGCGCCACTTCACCACCGGGTACCACCGCGACACCCATCCCCGCTGGTCGCCGGACGGCGCCCACCTGGCGTTCCTGTCCAATCGGCCGGTGGAGGGAGACGATATCGGCCGCCAGCTCTGGGTGGCCCCGACGACGGGCGGCGAACCGCGCCCCGTCACCCGCATCAAGGGCGGGGTGAGCGCCTTCCGGTGGTCGCCCACGGGCGATGCCATCAGCCTCTCGGTGCGTTGCGATCCCGGGGTGGGCGTGGAAGAGGTGGAGGAGGCGGACGATCCCGACACCCGGGACCCCCTGGTCCGCCTGTACGAGAAGTACAATGCGGACGTGCGCCACGCCAAGAACCTGCTGTATAAGTTCGACGGCATGGGCTTCCTCGAGGGGAAGCGGACCCACGTCGCCGTGATTCCCTTCGAGGAAGAGGACGAGGGATTCCCCACGCCCGAGCTGGTGACCGAGGGGGATTACGACCACTCCGATCCCGCGTGGTCGCCGGACGGGCGCCATATCGCGGTGGCGGCCTGCCGCGAGCCGGACCCGGACCCGAAGCGCTTCCGCGACCTCTGGATTTTCCCCCTCGACGGGGGTGCGCCCGTCAAGGTGACCGGGAGCGTGGGCGATGTGGCCGCCCCCGCCTGGTCCCCCGATGGTCGGACCATCGCCTACCTGGGGTTCGAACGCCAGAGGCCCGGCTGGTACGACCACCATCGCCTGTGGACGGTCGAGGTCGGCGACGATCCCGGCCAGCGCGACGATTTCGCGCCCATCGAGAAGACCGGCGCCCAGGACGTGGCGTTTGGCAACAGCGCCATCGGTGACATGACCCTTTCGGGGCCCCCGATGGACATCACCTGGCGCGCCGATGGGTCCGGTGTGTTCCACTGGACCAGCGAGCGCGGTACGACGCAGCTTTTGCACGTGGACCTCGCGAACGGCCGCACCGAGCTGGTGACCAGCGGGGATCGCGCCATATTCAACGCGCACCTTTTGGCGGACCGCGCGCTGGGTGCGCTGGCCGTCGCCACGCCACACAATCCCGGGCAGATTCACCTGCTGTCCCTCGCCGATGACGCGCCCGCCACGGTGGCCGGGGCCTTCGGCGACGACGTACTCGATCCCGGGAAGCAGTCGATGGGCGAGATCGTCGCGTATCGCGGCTCCATGGACCTCCTCGCCCGCCGCGACGTGGCCGTGGCCGAGCGCTTCACCACCCGCGCCACCCCGGAGAGCCCCGCCGTTGACGGCTGGGTCCTGCTGCCGGAAGGCGCCGGCGAGGAGGGCGGGACCCGGACCATCCTGCAGATCCACGGGGGACCGGCCGCCATGTACACCGGGGGATTCTTCTTCGAGTTCCAGCTGCTGCTGGGCGCGGGATACGCCGTGGTTTTCAGCAATCCGCGGGGCAGTGCCGGCTACGGGGAGGATTTCCGCACCGCTATCCAGCCCGGCTGGGGCGATGTCGACTACGCCGATCTCATGGCGGTCATCGATGCGGCCCTGGAACGCAACCCCGCGCTGGATCCCGACCGCTGCGGCGTGGCCGGGGGCAGTTACGGGGGTTACATGACCAACTGGATCATCGGTCACACGGATCGGTTCCGCGCCGCCATCACCATGCGCTGCGTATCCAACATCTACAGCTTCTGGGGGACCTGCGACCTCGGTCCGCTGTGGGCGGACATGTACGGGGGGCGGCCCTGGGAGAACCCCGAGAAATACTATCGCCAGTCCCCCATCTGGTACATGCAGGACGTGACCACCCCGACCCTGGTCATCCACAGCGAGGAGGATCACCGCTGTCCGGTCGAGCAGGGGGAGCAGGTGTATACCACCCTCAAGGACCAGGGCGTTCCGACGGAGATGATCCGTTATCCCAACGAGAGCCACGGGCTCTCCCGGGATGGCAAACCCTGGCACCGCATTCACCGGCTGGAGCGGATCCTCGAGTGGTTTGACCGCTACATCGAAGCGTAGTCCCGCGTGATACGCACACCCGAATGAGGCGCGCGAGGGCGGTCCCCGGGATATCCCCGGGGATCGCTTCTTTTTCGCGGACCACTCCCACCGCGAGAGCAGGGTTCGCGGGGTTTCTAGGCGAAAATCCCACCACGACATGGACGGGATTCCCCGCCGGCAGGCGGGGAGACGCGGCGATCGGAAGGGATGAGTGGACGTGAAGATCCTGATCACGGGCGGGGCGGTATTCCCCTTCGCCGAGGATGCCACGGGGTATCACCCCGGGTACGTTTTGATCGAGGACGGCAGGATTCAGGCGGTGGGGGAGGGCACCCCGGACCTGGCCGCCATGGACCCCGACGAGACCATCGATGCGACCGGGCAGGCCGTATTCCCCGGGTTCATCAATTTGCACTCCCACGCCGCGTTGACCGCGCTGCGCGGCCGGGCGGAAGACGTGGACACGGTGACCGCGGTGTACGGGTTGATGGCGCCCATCAACGACGCCCTGACCCCAGAGGAAACCTACGCCATGGCCCGGCTCGGCTTTTTCGAGATGATGCGGACCGGGGTCGCGACCGTGATGGAGAGCTCGGTACACATGGATGCGGTGGCCCGGGCGGCCGAGGAGATGGGGATCCGCGCCTACCTGGTGGCCGGCAAGGTACACGACGTGGTGCTGGGCGGCGTGTTGGAAGGGAAATACGCCTTCGATGCGTCACTGGGCGAACGCACCCTCCGGGATGCCCTGGACCTGGTCGATGCCTGGGAGGGTCGGGGCGACGGACGGCTCGGCTTCATCCTGGGGCCGCACGCGACCGATACCTGTAGCCGCGACCTGTGGGAACGCGTGGGCGAGGCCGCCCGGGAGCGGGGGATCGGCGTCACCACCCACCTGCTGCAGAACACGCAGGAGCGCGACCAGGTGATGGCACTCCACGGGATGCGCCCGGTGGAGCTGCTGGAAGCGGTCGGCGTGCTCAACGACGACCTGGTGGCCGCCCACTGCCTGCACATCAGTGACCGGGAGATGGACATGATGGCGGAGGCCGGTGCCCACCTGGCGCATTGCCCGGCCATCCTGGCCAAGCGCGGTTCCGTGGCGCCCCTGATGCCACTGCGGGCCCGGGGCGTGAATGCCGGCATCGGCACGGACAACATGTCCGGAGACATGGTGGAGGCGATGCGTTTTGCCATCGCCGCCTCCCGGATTCGCGAGGTGTCGCCGGATACGCCCAAGCCGGCGGATATCCTGTGGCTGGGGACCCGCGGGGGCGCCCGCGCCCTCGGTCGTGACGCGGATCTCGGGAGCCTCGAGGCGGGCAAACGAGCGGACGTCACCATCGTCGACTACCGGGCGCCGCACACCACCCCGGTTTTCCCCGAGACCTACGTGTCCACCCTGTTGCACTGCGGCGTCGGCACCGATGTCTCGACGGTACTGGTGGACGGCCGCATCGTGCTCCGCGATGGGCAGCTGCAAACGGCGGATCCCGGGGAGATCCTGGACGAGGCCCAGCGGGCCGCCGATGCGGCGCTGAAGCGCATCGAGGCGCGCGGCTGAGGGCCCCGGGGCCGGTCCGACCCGGCCCCGGATCATTGGGAGGAACCGACGCATGGACCTGTTCGATCGAAACCGGGAGAAAGTGCAGCGGACCGGGGCGCCCCTGGCCGATCGCATGCGCCCATCCACCCTCGATGAGCTGGTGGGCCAGGAGCACGTGGTGGGCCCGGGACGCCTGCTGCGCCGGGCGCTGGAGGCCGACCGGCTCTCGTCCATGATCCTCTACGGTCCGCCGGGATCGGGGAAGACCACCATCGCCGAGATCATCGCCGGGAACACCCGCGCGCACTTTGAAAAGCTCAACGCCGTCATGAGCGGTGTGGCCGACCTGCGGCGGGTGGTCGCCGGTGCCGAAGAGGCCCTCGGCATGTATGCACAACGCACCATCCTCTTCGTCGACGAGGTGCACCGCTTCAACAAATCGCAGCAGGACGCCCTCCTGCCCGCGGTGGAAAAGGGCACCGTGATCTTCATCGGCGCCACCACCGAGAACCCCTACTTCGAGGTCACCGCGCCCCTGGTGTCGCGCTCGCGGGTCTTCGAGCTGCGGGCGCTGGACGAGGAAGACCTCGAGAGGATCCTCCGGCGTGCCCTCGCGGACGAGGAGCGCGGCCTCGGCAGCTACCGCGTGCGCCTGGAGCCGGAGGCCCTGGCCCACATCGTCCGGGTGGCGGCGGGCGATGCCCGGTCCGCCCTGAACGCGTTGGAACTCGCGGTATTGACCACCCCACCCGATCCCGATACGGGCGAGCGGCGGATCACGCTACCGGTGGCCGAGGATTCCATCCAGCGACGCGCATTGCAGTACGATCGGGATGGCGACGCCCACTACGATACCATCTCGGCCTTCATCAAGAGCATGCGCGGGTCCGATCCCGACGCCACGCTCTACTGGTTGGCCCGGATGGTCTACGCCGGCGAGGATCCCGCCTTCATCGCGCGGCGCCTGGTCATACACGCCGCCGAGGACGTCGGGCTGGCGGATCCCCAGGCGCTGGTGGTGGCCGAGGCCGCCGCGGCCGCGGTCGATCGCGTGGGGATGCCCGAGGGCAGGATCATCCTGGCGGAGGCGGCGCTTTACATCGCCCTGGCCCCGAAGAGCAACTCCGCCCTCGGGATCGATGCCGCCCTTCGGGAGGTGGAGCACGGCCGCGCGGGTGGCGTGCCCCTGCACCTGCGCGACGCCAGCTACCGGGGCGCGCGCCAACTCGGCCGGGGCGAGGGGTATCGATATCCCCACGACCACCCCGGGGGCTGGGTGGAACAGCAGTACCTCCCGGAGGGGTTCGCCCGGGGCAGTTACTATCGTCCGGGTGGGCGCGGGCTGGAGGGTCGGCGCGCGGAGCGTCTCCGCCGGCTCCGGGGTGAAGATGCGACGCCCGATGATGCGGACGAATCGGACCCGCCCTCGCGTCGGGCGGACGGGTAAGCATTCGCCGCGACGGGTGACCCGGCGGATTCGACCGGCCAGGGTCTTCGACCATGCGGCAGCCACCCCGCGGCGCGGGCGCGTCCGGGGATAGAGGAGGCAAAGAACATGAAGGGGCAGTATCCTTTCTGGCGACCATTCCTCGTATTGTTTCTCCTCGGCTTCATCGGCGTGCTTTCATTGACGTTTACGCTCGGGGGCCAAATGGATGAAATCCGTGCGCTCTACCCGGACCTGGCGGACCTTTCTCCGGCGGCCCTGGTGTCCCTCGTGCTGGGTCAACCGACCGCGATGGTACTCGTCGCCGCCGCGGTGGGATGCCTGTTGGCCCCGCGGGTGGGGCTGGTCTCCCTGTTCTACGAGTGGGCCGCCTTCGGCCGGGGGATCGGCACGCGCCTGCGACCCCACCTCCGTTCGGCTTTGCTCCTGGGGCTTCTGTTCGCCGGCGCCGCGCTGGCCATGGACGCGGCCTTCCTGCCGGCGATGGGCGAGGCATTCGCAGCCCTCACGCCCGCATCGGAACAGGGGCTCGCGCAGCTGGGCACCGGTGTGCTCTACGGGGGGATCACCGAGGAGATTCTCCTCCGATGGGGGATGATGTCGCTTCTGGTATGGGTCGGGGCGAGGCTGGCCGGTCGTCGGCAGGCAGAACCACCGCCGGCCGTCGCGTGGACCGCGATCGTATTGGCCGCGGTGCTCTTCGGCGTCGGGCACCTGCCGGCCGTGTCGGCGCTGGTCCCGCTCAACACCGCCATCATCGTCCGCACCATCCTGATCAATGCCCTGGGTGGTGTGATCTTCGGGTGGCTCTTTTGGCGGCGGAACCTGGAGGCGGCCATGGTGGCCCACGCCAGCACCCACCTGGGATTCTTCTTCGTCGGCCTCCTGGGCGTTTTCTAGGGATCCCCCGAACAGGGTTGGGATCCGCCCTCGCGCGCGGGCGGCGCGGCCCGGTGAGGGGGCATCCTGTGAGGGACGCGTGCGTGGAGGAAATGGCGCGCGAAGGGCGAAGGGATTTCCAGGCCCAGCCGGGGCAAACCCAACGGACGGAGGCTACATCATGGGGATGACTCCAACCCCTTCAACTCCTGCTGTTTCCCGGCGGGTCGGAATGGGACGCTTCTCCCTCCCGGTCACCGGTACGGTCGATGCTGCACCCCGTCTCCAACAATACGACCATCCCTTTCTGGTGCTCCTCGGGGTTTCCACCGATGTGGCCCCCGGCCTTCCTTTGGACGCGCTCGACACCGACCCGACCATGTGCACATTCCTGCTCGATTTGCTCTCGGGTGCCGCCGCGGCGCCCGGGGAGCCGGTGTACGGTGCCCACAGGCCATGCCATGCACCGGCCGTGGAGGGCGTGGCGGTTTCCATTTTCGATGACGTGGCGGCGGTCGTGCTGTTGGGTGCGGCCGATCCCGGTGACCTTGTCGCAGCCAAGGCGGGGGATGGCGAGATGGCGGGCATCCTCGAGGTTTCCTCCGGGCTGGGCGTCCCGGGAGGATTCGACGACGCCACGTATCCGCGCGCGGCCCTTTGCGCGATACCTCGCGATCAAGGGCGCGAACGCACCGCCCATTACCGGCAGTTCATTGAACACCTCCAGGGCATCGCGTACCAGTTTCGGCCGGGGGGATCCCCGGCGTTTATGGAGGGCCTGGTCGAGGAGATCACCGGATATACCGCGGACCAGTTTTTGGAGGGCGAGATCTCCTGGATCGACCTGGTGTACCCGGGGGACCTGCGACGGGTCATGGAAGAGGACCGGCGGTACACCACGATGCCGGGGTATCGGCTGGATATCGAGTACCGCATCGTGCGCGCCGACGACGGCATCCGCTGGGTGCGCGACATCGGCCGCGCCGGATGGGGGGAGGCCCCGTCCGGGGATGCCCTCGTGAGCGGCATCGTGTACGATGTGACCGCTTCGCGCACGGCGCGGGCCGCCCTTGCGGAGGAACGCGAGCGCTACGAGCGGCTCACCTCCTACGCCGGCGCCGTGATCCTCAAGGTGGAGGTGGAGAGCGGCCGCGTGGTGTACATCAACCCGGCGGCCAAGCGGGTGTTCGGATACACCGCCGAAGACTTCGCCCGCCAGCCCCTGCTCCTGGTCCGGGGCCTTCATCCCCGCTCCCGTGATGAGGCGCTGGCCCTGATGCGGTCGGTGCGGGCGGGGGATGTCGGCACGCGCCAGACGACCCTGTCCTGGATCACGCGCGAGGGTGGAGAGGCATTCCTCGAGATCACCGTTATCCCCCTGGTGGAGGAGTCCGGGGAAATCCGTTACGTGGAGGCCATCGGCCGCGATATCACCCGGGAGCGCGAGCACGCCCGCCGGCTGCAGTACATCAGCATGCACGATCGGCTGACCGGGCTCAGCAACCGCACCCATTTCGAGGACGCCCTATGGCGCCTGGAGGAAGGGCGCGGCGAGGGGTATCCCGTGACCCTGCTGGTGGCCGATGTCGACGGCCTCAAGCTGGTAAACGACACCCTGGGCCACAGGGAAGGGGATCGCCTCCTGCGCCACGCCGCCTCTATGCTGACCGGTGCCCTTCGGCGCTCCGATATCCTGGCCCGTATCGGCGGCGACGAGTTCGCGGCCATCCTGCCGCAGACGCCCGCATCCAGGCACCCGGAGATCGCCGCCCGCATCAAGGATGCCCTGGGCCGGCACAACGAGCACCATCCCGACCTGCCGTTGAGCCTGTCGGTCGGCCTGGCGGTCGCGGCCGACCAAAAGACGCGTCTCGAGGACGCGTTCCGCCGGGCCGACGACCTGATGTACCGGGACAAGCTGCACCATCGCGCTTCCTCCAAGAGCTCCCTGGTCGATGCCCTGCTGGCCGCCATCGAGGCGCGGGAGTACCCCGGGGAGGTGCCGCCCGAGACCCTCGCCGCCCTGTGCCGGGCGATCGGCGAGGAGCTGGGGCTCTCGGTCTACGAGCTCGGGGATGTCGAGACCCTGGCGCGCGTCCACGACATCGGGAAGATCGGCGTACCCGACGAGGTCCTCTTCAAGAGGGGCCCGCTCGACGAGCGGGAACGCGCCCTGGTCGCGCAACACCCCGAGATCGGCTTTCGCATCGCCAGTGCCGCACCCGACCTCAAGAACATCGCGGAGCTGATTCTCAGCCATCAGGAGCGCTGGGATGGCAGCGGGTATCCGATGGGACTGCGGGGCGAGGAGATCCCCATCCAGTGTCGCATCCTGGCCGTGGCCCACCAGTACCTGTCCGCGCTTTCGTGCCCCGACGCCGGCGGGGCGCACGAACCGCAAGGGGCCCGACGTGAAAGGGCGCGGCGGCACGTGCATGCCGGGCGCAAAGGTGCGTTCGACCCCGCGGTGTTGGATGCCCTCGAGCGCGTGCTCGTGCAACGCTCCTTCCTCGCGTAAGCCCACCCGTGCAACATCTCCCTTCGGTGCCCGTTGACACCCCTCCCCGGGGGTGATAGGCTATACCCGATAATGCCGAGTAGATTAGTCAGGAAAGTGGGCACCCGGTTTGAAGATTTCAACACGTGGCCAATATGGCGTCCGGGCGATGCTGGTGCTGGCGGATCGCGCCGGCGAGGGCCCGATCCCGGTGAAGATGATCGCATCGGCCCAGGGACTATCGCCCAGCTACCTCGAGCAGTTGCTCGCACCCCTGCGTCGAGCCGGGCTGGTTCGCAGTGTCCGGGGACCCGAGGGCGGATATTACCTGGCCTCCGAACCGGACGCGATCTCCGTGGGGGACGTGTTGCGCGTTTTGGAGGGGCCGCTCAGCCCGGTGGATTGCGTCGAGGAAGATGGCGGAATCTGTGGGCGGGAGTCGGAGTGCCCCGCGCGGCGGGTGTGGGTCATGGTCCGCGACAGCGTGGCCGGTGTGGTGGATTCGGTGAGCCTGGCCGATCTGCTCGTTGACGACGACGGGCGGCAAGGCGTCATGGGTACTTCCCGCGCGGAAGGCCCGGGGCACCGAGGCGCAGGAAACGGGAGGCAATAACATGAAACGCGTGTACCTTGATCATTCGGCGACGACCCCGGTGCACCCGCGGGTGGCACTGGCGGCGATGAACTTTATGATGAACGAATACGGCAACGCGTCGAGCGTGCACACGCAGGGACAGCGGGCCGGGCAGGCCGTGGAGCACGCCCGGGAACAGGTGGCCGGGATGATCGGGGCCAATCCCCGTGAGATCATCTTCACTTCCGGTGCCACCGAGGCGGACAACCTGGCCCTGCGCGGGATTGCCGAGATGCACCGCGAGCGCGGAGACCACATCATCACCACGGCGGTGGAACACCACGCCATCCTGCATGCCTGTGATGCCCTGGAGAAGGATGGCTTCCGCATTACCCGCCTGGCGGTGGACGGCGAGGGTCGGGTCGATCCCGACGACGTGGCGGAGGCGATCGAGCCGGGCACCATCCTCATCAGCGTGATGCTGGCCAACAACGAGGTGGGTACGCTGCAGCCGGTGGAGGAGATCGTCGAGATCGCCCGGGAGCACGATGTGTGGGTACATACCGACGCGGTGCAGGTGGCGGGGCAGTTGCCCGTCGACGTGGATGCCCTGGGCGTCGACCTGGCCAGCTTTTCCGCCCACAAGATGTACGGACCCAAGGGTGTGGGCTGCCTGTACATCCGCCGCGGAACCCGCATCCGCGCCCAGATGTTCGGGGGGCACCACGAGCGCTGGCTGCGCGCGGGTACCGAGAATGTACCCGGGATCGTGGGCTTCGGCGAGGCATGCGCGCTGGCCGATGAGGAACTGGCGTACCGCCGCTCCCATCTCACCGCGTTGCGGGATCACCTCATCGAGGGGCTCGAGGCACGAATCCCCGACGTGATGCTCAACGGCCACCGCACCGAGCGGCTGCCCGGCAACGTGAACGTGTGTATCCCGGGGGTCGAGGGCGAGGCCATGCTCTTGCACCTGGACATGAAGGGCATCTCCGCCTCCTCGGGGAGCGCGTGCACCTCCGGGAGCCTCGAGGCCTCGCACGTCCTATTGGCCATGGGGATCAAGCACGAGATCGCCCACGGGTCGCTGCGTTTGACCCTGGGGCGCGAGAATACCCGGGAGGAAATCGACTACCTGCTCGAGATCCTTCCGCCGATCGTGGAGAATCTTCGCGCGATGTCGGCCTGGAAGCCCGGCGAAGATACCACCTTTTCCAGCGGAGGAGGAAACTGATGTATACCGATAAAGTCATGGAGCATTTCACCAGTCCGAAGAACGTCGGTGAGATCGAAGATTTCGACGGCGAGGGCCGGGTGGGGAATCCCGTATGCGGCGACATGATGGCCATGCAGATCAAGGTGGAGGACAATGTCATCACCGACGCGAAGTTTCGCACCTTCGGCTGCGGGGCCGCCATCGCCACGAGTTCCATCGTGACCGAGATGGCCAAGGGGAAGACCCTCGAAGAGGCGGAGGCCATCAGCAACAAGGCTGTGGCCGAGGCCCTCGGCGGGTTGCCCACGAACAAGATGCACTGTTCCAACCTGGCCGCCGACGCCCTGCACAACGCCATCGCGGACTACCGCGAGCGCACCGGGGGCGACGACGGGGGAGCGTGAACCCATGCGGGTCCTGGTTGGCATGAGCGGCGGCGTGGATAGTTCCATGGCCGCCGCCCTGTTGTCGGAGGCGGGACACGCCGTGACCGGCGTCACCATGGCGCTGCTCCGCCCGCCCGGGGAGGATCCGGCCGTGCGGCGCGCCCGACGGGTGGCGCACGACCTGAACATTCCCCACCGGGTCGTCGACCTGCGCGATGCCTTCCGCGCACGCGTCATCGACGCCTTCGTATCGGAATACCGGCGGGGGCGCACGCCCAATCCCTGCGTGATCTGCAACAGCGAGATCAAGTTCGGCGCCCTCTGGGACGCCGTCGGTCGCGGGCGTTTCGACGCCCTGGCCACCGGGCATTACGTCCGCAGGCAATGGGATGGAGCGCGGGGTGCCTGGGTGCTTCGCTGTGCGCGCGATGCCAACAAGGACCAGACGTATTTCCTGTATCGCATCACCCAGGATCAGCTCGGGCGCTGCCTGTTCCCCCTCGGGGAGTGGCCGAAGGACGCCATACGCGAGCTGGCCCGCGACCGGGGCCTTTCCTCGGCGGATCGATCCGAGAGCCAGGAGATCTGCTTCGTCGAGGGAGACTATCGCGCCTTCCTGGCGGAGGAGGCAGGGGAGCATTTCGCGCCCGGGCCCATCCGCCACGTGGATGGCCGGGAGATGGGGCGACACGCGGGGTTGTCCCGCTACACGGTCGGGCAGCGGCGGGGCCTCGGGATCGCCGCGGGGGAGCCGCTATACGTGGTGCGGCTGGACGCGGCGCAAAACGTCCTCGTCGTCGGCTCCCGCGAGGATCTCCTGGCCGGTGGGGCGCGCCTTTCCGCGCTGCACTGGATCGCGGGCCCGCCGGGGGAGGATGCGCAGGAGATCCCGCTAAAAGTGCGAATCCGCTACGGTGCCGATCCGGTCGGCGCGGTGCTTTGCCCGGAAAACGGGGGGGATGCGAGCGTGCGATTCGAAGAACCCCGTCGCGCCGTGGCCCCGGGGCAGGCGGCGGTGTTTTACCGCGGGGACCTGCTGCTCGGCGGCGGCGTGATCGAGGCGCCCCTTCCCCTCGAGGGGGAAAGGACCCCGGGCCGCGGGGAACGCCCGGCGAGCGAGATCGAGAGGGAGGAATGATTCGGTGGACGATGCAATCCCGGTAGGGGTAAGTGCCTGTTTGCTGGGCCAGGAGGTGCGGTACGACGGGGGGCACAAGCGCGACCGATACGTGACCGACACCCTGGCCGACTATTTCACCTTCGTCCCGGTGTGCCCGGAGACGGAGTGCGGCCTGGGGATCCCGCGCGAGCCCATGCGCCTGGTCGCGGACGATGGCGCGGAGGAGGATGTACGGCTGATCACGGTTCGCACCGGGGTGGACCTGACCGAGAGGATGCGACGCTGGTCGCGGGAACGCGCCGAGGCGCTGAGCGGGGAGGGGTTGTGCGGCTTCATCTTCAAAAAGGATTCGCCGAGCTCAGGGCTGTTCCGCGTGAAGCTATACCACCCCTCGGGGCAATCCTCTCGCCGGGAGGGACGGGGCCTGTTCGCCGACGCGCTGACCCGTCGCCTGCCCCTGTTGCCGGTGGAGGAGGAGGGGCGGCTCAACGATGCCCGCCTCCGCGAGAACTTCATCGAGCGTGTCTTCGCCATGAAACGCTGGCGCGACTTCCTCGCCGATGCACCGGATTACCGGAAGTTGATCCAGTTCCATACCCGCCAGAAGCTCCTGATCATGGCCCATGACCCGGAGAAGTACGGGGAGATGGGGCGCCTGGTGGCCCGGGGCAAGGAGGTGCCGCGGGAGGCGCTGCTGGCCGAATACGGGCGGCTGTACATGAAGTCGCTCGAGACCTTTGCCACGGTCGGGAAGAACACCAACGTGCTGCAGCACATCATGGGCTATTTCCGCGACCACCTGACGGCGGACGAGAAGGCGGAGCTCCTGGAGGTGCTGGAAGACTATCGCGCCCACCTCGTGCCGCTTACCGTCCCCATGACGCTGGTCAAGCACTACGTGCGCAAGTTCGACATCGACTACCTGGCGGACCAGGTGTACCTGGCGCCGCATCCCGCGGAGCTGATGCTCCGCAATCACGTGTGAGGTGTGCAATGGAGAGATCGACTGCGCACATACCGGGGGAACGCATCCGATTTCTCAATGAGGCGTCCCGGGGCCCGGGACCCGTGGTCTACTGGATGCAGCGCGACCAGCGGGTCGGGGACAACTGGGCATTGTACCATGCGCGCGAGCGGGCCCGGGCAGCCGGCAGTGCCCTGCACGTCGTGTTCGTGCGGATGCCCTCGTATCTTGGCGCACGGGCCCCCCATTACCTGTTCATGATGCGCGGTTTGCGGGAGGTCGCCGGGGATCTCGGGGAACTGGGAATCGGATTTCACCTGCTCGAGGGTACGCCCGAGGCCGTTCTCCCCGGTTTTTGCCGGGAGCTGGAGGCGGGCCTTTTGGTCTCGGATTACTCGCCGCTGCGGGAACCGCGGCTTTGGCGAGAGGCGGTGGCTGAGCGCGTGCCCATCGCACACCACGAGGTCGATGCGCACAACGTCATTCCGCCCTGGGTGGTGAGCGCGAAGCGGGAGTTCGCCGCCCGCACCCTGCGACCGAAAATCCATCGCATGCTCGCCCACTATCGGCGTACCGTCCCCGCCATCGATCCGATGCCGGCGTCCCGGGCTTCCTCGGGTGCGCGGGTCGATTGGGATGCGCTCGTGGATGCGCTGTCGGTGGCAGTGCCCGCAGTGCCGCGCGCACCCGTCGAACCCGGCGCACGCGCGGCGCAGCGCGCCATGGGGGCGTTTTTGGATCACGGGTTGCCCCACTATGATCGGAGGCGCAATGATCCCAACGCCGGCGGGCAGTCCGGGCTCTCGCCCTATCTGCACTTTGGACAGCTGGGCGCGGGACGCTTGATAGAGGAATTGCTGCGCCGGGAAGAAGCGGGTGCCGATATCGAGGCATTCCTGGAAGAGGCGCTGGTGCGGCGGGAGTTGTCCGAAAACTTCTGTCACTACGAGCCGCGCTACGATCGGGTTGAGGCCTTTCCGCAATGGGCGAAGAAGACGCTGCAAGAGCACGCGGAGGACACGCGCGACTACCTGTACGCGCGGGAGGAGTTTGAGGCGGCCCGCACCCATGATCCCCTCTGGAACGCCGCCCAGCGCGAGCTGGTGGTGACGGGGAAGATGCACGGCTACATGCGCATGTACTGGGCCAAGAAGATCCTGGAGTGGACGACTTCTCCCTCGGAGGCCATGGAGATCGCGATCGCCCTGAATGATGCCTACTCCTTCGATGGACGGGACCCCAACGGTTACGCCGGGATCGCCTGGAGCATCGGGGGTGTGCACGATCGGGCTTTCGCCGAGCGCCGTGTTTTCGGAAAGGTGCGCTTCATGAACGAGCGCGGGAGCCGCAGGAAGTTCGACGTCGATGCCTACGTGGCGGCGATGCATGCGCTGGAGGGGTTTCCCTTCGAGGACCGGGAGGGAAGCTGATGGGAGCGATCGCCTGGCGCGCACTCCTCGTCGGCTGGGGTATCCTTTTGGCCGCCATCGTCCTCAACGTGATCGCGGGCCA
>PUNF01000123.1 GCA_003552525.1 Clostridia bacterium
CGCCAAGCGAGCCATCGACGAAGGCCATACCCACTACGAACGAAACCTGAGGCTGAAGCGGGGTATTGCCGAAAAGCTTCTTGAAGAGAACGGTATTCTCATCGATGACCTCGAACGAGGAATCGTTCTTACCCCGGGCGCCCACGCAGCGCTGTACCAGGTTATGCGAGCGTATGTCGTGGAGGGCGACGAGGTCATCATGGGTGATCCGGGAAGCTACTACTATGCCAACACGTTGGCTAACGGGGGTACGCCGGTTCTGGTTCCCCTTCGTGAATCGGGGGGATTCCGATTAGACCCGAGAGCGGTGGCCAAGAGGATTACCCCGAGGACCAAGATGCTCTGCATCACATCCCCGGATGCACCCACGGGCATCGTGCAGCGCCGCAGTGATCTGGAGGAACTCGCCGCCCTCGCCCAATTCCATGATCTTCTGGTGGTATCCGATGAACTGTACGAGTACGTAAACTTTGGGAAGGTGGCTCACACGAGTATTGCGTCCCTTCAGGGAATGGTCGACCGAACGATTACCGTCAACGGATTTTCCAAGGGGTGGGCCATGACTGGCTGGCGGATTGGATATGCCGCCGGCCCCCGGGCACTGATGGAGCCGGTCCATGCCATCAACCACCTTAACCTCATTTCCGTGAACTCGATTTCCCAGTGGGCCGCCCTCGCGACCCTGGAGGACCCGCGTGACTTCGTGCAAAAAGCGCTGGGCACTTATCGTGAGCGAATGGACTTGCTCTTCGACGAGCTCGGCACTCTCGAAGGCGTCCGTGGACGATATCCGGAAGCGACCTACTACTGTTGGACAGCGGTGGGCGAACGGGTTGACAATGTGCAGCGGTTTTCGCGGCACGCCTGGTCCACGGAGGGTTTGCGTGTCTTGCCCGGTTCGGACTTCGGTCCCCACGGTGAAGGCTACCTGCGCCTGTCCTGTAGTCCGCGTCCGGAAGAAATCCGTGAAGGTGTACAGAGGCTTGGCCGTGCCCTAGAATCCTTCGAGGCCACATCGAGCGAATGAACGGGAGAATGCGTGGCTAGGGCGAAGTGCGATGTACATAGATTTGCCACGTGAAGGCGAGACTAGAATCCCGAGGAGGAGATGACATGAACGACAGAATTCCGGTGCGACCGGATGTCTACCCGACATTTTCGGAGATGGAACAACTGCTCCAAACGTTGGCCCGGGAATACCCCACGCTTTGTGAGTTGTATTCAATCGGCCAGTCCCACCGTGGACGCGACCTATGGATGATGGAGATCACCAACAGGGAAACAGGTCCTGGAGACGATAAACCCGGGTTTTACATCGATGCATGTACCCATGCCGAAGAAGTGCTCGGCACCACCGTGGCCCTGGAGACGATCCGCTACCTTGTGGAGAACTATGGCGATGATGACTTCGTTTCGCTCCTTCTGGACGAGACCGTCTTCTACATTCTGCCGCGGGTGAATCCCGATGGGGCGGAATTCTGCCTGACCCAGGGCATGCAATGGGTGGGCAACGGACGCTACCTCCCCGGCGAGGAACAGCCGGCCCCGGGCTTTTACTTTGCCGATGTCAACGGAGATGGCGTGGTGGCGCAGATGCGCCAGGAGGATCCAAACGGGGAGTGGCGGATCTCCGAAGAGGATCCGCGCCTGATGGTGCAGAGGGAGCCGCACGAGTACGGGGGCACATACTACCGGCTATTCCCCGAGGGCCGCATCCGGGACTTTGATGGTGTCGAGACCCGGCATCCTCGGCCACGGGATGGAAACATCAACCGGAACTATCCGGCCAACTGGCTTCCCGAGAACCGCCAGTACGGTGCCGGGGAGTTACCGCTTTCTGAGCCGGAGACCGCCGCGATATGTCGGTTCGTACTCGACCACCCCAACATCGCGGGGGCGCAGTGCTATCACACCAACGGCGGCCTCATCCTGAGACCTTTCATGGACAAGTCCGATGCGCATTTCCCCGGCGAGGATAAGCGTATCTTCGAAGCCATCGGCCGTGTGGGGGCGGATATGACGGGATACCACCTCATGTCGGTATACGAGGGCTTCACCACCGACAAGGATAAGCCGCGATCAGGTACCTCCATGGAGTGGATGTACGAGCAGCTAGGGTTCCCCTGCTTCAGTACGGAGCTGTGGGATGCGTATTCCGCCGCCGGCATCAAGCGAGAGGACTTCCTGCCTGGTGAAGAGCGGTCGGAGGAGCGGGAACTACAGGTGCTCAAATGGGCAGACGAGCAGGAGGATCCCACGGGCTATCTGGACTGGACGCCTTTCGATCATCCGGAGCTGGGCCCGGTGGAGATCGGGGGATGGAATCGACTGTACACGTTTCGAAATCCGCCGGCATCCTATGTGCCCGAGCTGGCCCTGCAAAACCTCAAGTTCACGCTGGTGCACGCCGCCGCGGCACCACGGCTTAAGATCGAGGATGTCGAGGTGACCCCGGTTGAGGGCTCGGTCTATCGCATCTCGGCGGTTATCGCAAACGCAGGTTACCTGCCCACGAACCTCACGCAAATGGCAATTCGGGAGGAGCGTGCGGAAAGCGTGAAGGTGAGCGTCAGCGGGGAAGGCATAGAACCGGTGATCGGTGATGGGACCGTCGACCTCGGGCACCTCTCGGGCCGCTCGGACCGCGTGGCTATTTGGTCTCCCTTTGGACAACAGTGGGGATCACCGCGGAAAAAGGCCGAATGGGTGGTCACGGCGCCAAAGGATGCGGACATTATGCTTCGGGCGGCGACGCCCCGGGCGGGCGCCGACGAACGGCTTATCCTGTTGACCGACATGTAGGCTGTAGGAGAAACGGGTCGCTCGGCGTTTGATGTGAGCGAGTTCGCAGGGGACCATTGCGCTTGGCGTATCGTATGCGGGAGAGGCCGCACCGCGGACCTCTCCCGCGTTTCCTACCAGTCGATGAAGCAGGCCTCGGGAGTCATGGGATAGGCATTCGGAACCGTTGCCCCGTCCTCTCCCACGATCACGATGTTTCCATGGTTGTAGCCCACGCCACTCGCGGGATCGTACAACCCCGGTTCATTGCTAAAGCACATTCCCGGCACAAGGATGGTCTGGTCCCCGGGGGATATGTAGGGGGCCTGGTGGCCCTCCATGCCCTGGCCGTGGGCCGGGCGGTGATAGGCATACGCCTCGACGCCGCGCTCCCGATACCGGAGGAGGCACTTGCGTGCCACTTCCCCGCAGCTCACCCCTGGCCGGCTCAACTCCGCCTGGAGGTGGGTGACCTCCGTGTGGGCGTCCCACAGCCGACGGGCGTGGTCGGACATCGGCCCGATATGTAGCGCGCGATAGTATTCGGCGGTGTGGCCCCCGATCGAGGGGACCAACGCGACCTGCACGGCGTCCCCGGCCTCGAGTTTCTTGCGATAGGGCTGGTTGGGGTGGGGGTACGCGGTGACCTTACCGGCCCGCACGCTACAAAACCGCAGCCCGCAACCGGATCCGTTGTGCGGTGTCCCGTCGACGTCCACCTCGTCGAATATGAGGTCCTCTCCGTAGGCCTTGATCATGCGCGCGACGTCGTGGTCCCAAA
>PUNF01000196.1 GCA_003552525.1 Clostridia bacterium
ATGAACCCGAAGAAGTCGAACCGGATCCTGATGAAGTATACGAGTTAGTAATCCATGATCCATCAAGCATTTTAACCTTTAAAGAAGGTTTGCCTTTCTTTAAAGAAGAAGTTCCAAAACGTACAGACGGCCGTGTCGAAGTTGAAATGATTCTGGGCGGCGCGCTTGGTGGTTTTGAAGAACAGCCTGATGGTATTTCCGAAGGTGTTTTTGATATGGGGATGCTCCCGATTGGCTACCACCCGGGCAAAACTCCTCTGTGGCAAGTATCAGAAATGCCAGGTATAACCAATAGTATTTACGCCCATAACATGGCCCTGGTTGAAATGGCAGAGCATCCTTCCTTAAAAGCTGAATTGGAAGAAAGATGGAACCAGAAAGTATTGTTCCCAGGTTCGATGGACAGTTTTGAAATGCTGACAGCAGATCCTATTGAAAGTATCGATGACTTAGACGGTTACTCTATCCGTGCTATAGCCCTTGCTTCAACAGTCCTGGAAAGGCTTGGGGCAGATGTTAGCGCTATTCCAGGACCGGATGTTTTCTCTTCAATGGAACGTGGAGTCGTAGATGGCGCAGTTTTTCCAGTTGACACCTTTGTTGATCGTGATTTACATACACTGGCCGACAACCTAGTATTATCAGGTCAACTTGGCTTTTACTTTGGCCTGGTTACCATTAACCTTGATACCTGGAATGAGCTGCCTGAAGATATCCAGGAAGTTATTAAAGAAGTATCTGATGAGGCCATTGAAAGAAATATTGAAATCTACCTGGAAGCCAACCTGGCAGCCAAGGAAGCCTATGAGGAAGCTGGTACTAACATAATCAGGCTTTCCGAAGAAGAAAGGGCACGCATCCAGGAAGTTAATGAGCAAATCTGGGAAGAATGGATTGAAGAAAGAGAAGATCAAGGCTATACAGAAGCCAGAGAAATCTTTGATCTCTGGGTAGAGCTGGTAGAAAAGTATGAAGAAGAAGATCCTTATGCAGATGAATGGTGGCCGGAAAGATTCTAAGCGGCACATATTATAATCATGGTTTGTTAGTATCAACAAATTATACTTAAACCTTGATTTCTTTTAAAGAGCTGCTTTACAGGTCGCCTGTGAGGCAGCTCTTTTTTATATATGGCTACAGGGAATAAATCCACCATCTCTTCTTCGGCAATGAAGCTATACTTTTAAGGGTAGTCGAATCATCGCCATGCGACGCTAATCATGTGCCAATTCAGTTATTTGCAAAACCAGTAAATCTCAGTTATAATATAGAACAATAATTATAACGATTATTAATTAAGGAGGACTTAAGTTGGCTATCAAAACCAAAGATGAATATATAGAATCGTTAAGGGAAATGCAGCCAACGGCCTATATGTTTGGCGAAAAAGTAACTAATATCGTAGATAACCCCAGGCTAAGAGCCGGAATAGAAGCAACAGGGGCCACTTATGAAATTGCGCATCTTGACGAATTTAAAGATCTTGTTGTGGCTTACAGTCCATTGATTAGTGAACCGGTTAACCGCTTCACTTTACCCCCTGCTTCAATTGAAGACCTGGTGGCAAGAGTAAAAATTAACCGCAAGCTTGGCAACTATGTCGGAACCTGCCATCAGAGGTGCACCGGGCTGGACTGCCTTTCCACCCTGTCGATTGTTACATATGATATAGATCAAAAATACGAAACAAGCTACAATGATAATTTTATAAAGTTTTTAAAATACATGCAGAAAAATGACCTAACCGCGAACGCCGGTGTAACTGATGTCAAGGGAGATCGTTCTAAAGGGCCAGGTGAGCAAGAAGATAAGGATATGTATTTACGAGTAGTCGAAAAACGCGACGATGGCATCATCGTTAGAGGAGCCAAGGCTCACCAAACCGGTTCCCTGTCTTCTCACGAAGTGATTGTCCTGCCAACAAGAGCTTTGCGTGAGGAAGATAAAGATTATGCCCTTGCATTTGCCATTCCAACAGACACCCCGGGCCTGATCCATGTAGTAGGGCGATCTACCCTTGACATGAGAGAAATGGAAGGTTGCGATGTTGGAAATACCCGTTACTCTAAATACTGTCCAACACTTATTTTCGATAATGTTTTCGTTCCCTGGGATAGGGTTTTTATGTGCGGAGAAACTGAATTCGCCGCCGACATGGTAATTCGTTTTTCCTCATTCCACCGGCAAAGCCACGGCGGGTGCAAGTCCGGTAAAATTGACTGCATGATAGGAGCAGCTCAGCTAGCCATGGAATATAGCGGCACCAGCCGCGCCAGCCACCTGCGGCAAAAAATTGTCGATATGATTCACAGGGCAGAAACTCTTTACGGCTGCAGCCTTGCCGCTTCTTATGAAGGCAAAAAAGAGGCATCAGGAACTTACTTTATAGATCCTGTTATGGCCAATGCTTCAAAAATACATGAGGGAAAAGAAATGGCGGAAGCTACACGGATGATGGTTGATATCTGTGGCGGCTTTGTGGCAGACCTCCCTTCAGATCGGGACTTAGACAACCCTGAGATCGGTTCTTTACTTAAGAAGTATTTAAAAGGAGCAGAAGGTATCGATGTCGAAAATAGGATAAAGCTTTACCGCCTGGCAGAAAAGCTATCCCTTGAGAGTGCTGATACTGTTTCAGACATCCATGGCGGCGGATCTCCGGAAGCACATCGCGTAACCTTAATGCGGGAAACTGATCTTGAGGAAAAGAAAAAGAACATCAAGCGCCTGGCTGGAATCGATGACTAAAGGACGTTATCACCTTTTTGCCCTTACAGCTTTAAACATGCAAACCAGATGTTAAGATGAAAAAACAGACTGAACAATATCAGGAAGTTTCTTTTCTATATCTTATACGTGACCGGTTCATTATATGCTTACCTGGCAGGAGGTGCTTTTTTTGAACCTGGTTGAATACAACGGCAAAAAACCGCTGCTCGGCAAAAGGGTTTACGTAGATCCCACCGCAACCTTGATCGGAGACATCGTCGTCGGGGAAGGTGTGGGCATCTGGCCTGGCGCAGTCATCAGGGCCGATGAAGGAAAGGTAATCCTGGAAGAAGGAGTTATGGTCCTGGAGAACGCGATTATTGAAGCAGGCAAAGGAACTACATTGACCATTAAAAGCGGCACCATTATCAGCCACGGGGCCATTGTCCACGGCGCTTCTGTAGGCCGAAACTGTGTTATCGGGATCGGGGCCAAAATTCTGGATGAGGCTATTATCCATGATCACAGCATCATCGGTTCCGGTGCCCTCGTAACGCCCAACAAAGAAATCCCATCAAAAAAAATGGTCCTTGGTATTCCCGGTAAAATCACAAAAGATCTAGATGACACAGACCTGGCAAACAGTAGAAAAGAATGGGATATGCTGAACAATAAACTTGACTATTACATTAAAATAAGGGGTGTCAAGTACTAAATCCTGAAGCAGGTAACCTAACCCTGACGAGCCGGTTCCCTAACAGTTGGTTTTCTGAATGAGCCCTTATAAACACTTTGCAAATCAGTATTTACGGGATCTTGCTATACATCTCTGCCAGAGTTGCGCTGGGTTTA
>PUNF01000009.1 GCA_003552525.1 Clostridia bacterium
AGCACCACGTCCCGCTCGACCAACCGGACGTAGGCGTCCTGGTCCAGACACTCCAGCTCCTCGGCCGGAATCTCGGGGGTCGCCGGCGCCGGAGGCACGGGGAGCGGTTCCTGGACGTACACTCGCTCCGGCTGGGTCGTGCAGCCGGCCGTCAAGACCACCGCCCACAGGAACAGCGCCCAGCGCGTCATCCCTGCCGATCCTCCTCGAAGTGATCGCGGTCGCCATCGCCGGCATTCTTGCGGGCCTCGCTGCGGCGCTCCTCGGTGCGCTCGGCGCCCTTCTTGTCGGCGCGGCGAGACTGCTTGCGCTGCTCGGCCTTGGCCTCGGCTTTGTTGGCCCGCTGCTCGGCGTCCTCGGCCCGCTCGCGGTTCTTGTCCGCCCGCCAGCGCCAGAACACGGCGAAGCCGGCCGCCACCAGGGCGGCACCGGCCAAGAACTTGTCCCAGATCGAGCTGAACATCAGTGCCGCCCTCCTTCCGGCCCGTGGCGCAGCCGCGCCACCGCATCGACTAGCGAGGCGCCGCCTTGGTACACGGCGGCGAGGAACAGGTGCCCCCAGATCGAAGTCGTCACGACCGGGCGCATGGCGTCCGCGGTGGCCGGCTCGACGTTGGCGGTGGCGGCCAGGCCGACCACGGCGCTGACGCTGGCGCCGATGACGCCGTACCAGCCCATCCACCGGCGATGCCGCCACAGCTTCTCGGGGTTCGGGTGTTCTTCGTGCTCGGCCATCAGTGCCCCCCGCGCAGCTTGGCGTTGAAGATTTCGTCGAACAGTTGCTGGAAGCGGTCCGGCTCGTTACGGCAGTAGACGTACTCCTGGGGCCGGCCCGCGCTGGTCCGGCCGTGGCCGATCCAGGCGATGTCTTCTTCCTCGCGGCAGTCGATGTGGACCATGCACAACTCGCCGGGCGTGCCGCGCAGCATCATCTGGTCGTAGAGCCCAATCCCGCCGATGCCGGGGTGGCGGTTGGCGGCGTCCCAGACGTCCTCGGCGCCGACCCACGGCACGAAGAAGTCGGTGGCGTCGGACAGCCGATCCCCACCGTGGACGCTGTGCCGGCTGCCGGACGTACCGTCCCGGACATGGGCGCCGGACACCGGGCTCGGGATCATCGGCACGTCCGTCTTCTCGCGCAGATCGGACAGCGCCAGGACCACCCGGGCGTCCATTTGGCCCAGCACACCTTCCGGCCACTCGTCGGGGCGCAGGTAAGGCGTTACCTCCGTGTCCCAATCGAGGTCGGCTGCGCTGTCGATTTGTCCGGGCATTGTTCCTCCGCAGAACCCAACATCAGTCTTCAAAAAAGGCCGCGCCCTTGCCTACCGCCAGTAGTATCACGGCTCCGACCAGTGCGACCACGGCGGCCAAGCCCGCGACCAACCCTTTGTCGAACGCCCGGCGCAAGCGGCTCGCCAAGCGCAGGTCTTCGCGGAACTCCTCGACCTGCTCCGGCCGGCTAACATCGACCCCCAGCATCGCAAAGGTCTTGCCGACCGCCCGGTCCGCGCCCCGCGCGGCCGCTTCCTCAAGCTGGTACTGCCAATGCCGCTCCCGGTAATACCCGCCATCGGCCCGGGCCGCATCGTACCCGGCCTCGAACCCGGATTCCCGGCCGTGCTCGTAGGCATCCGACTCGCTCGGTGTCTGCTCGTGGATGTCTCGCGGCGCACTCTGGTTCTGATTCGGCGTGCGATGCCACGGCGCCGAGGATTGCGTCATTTCCTACGGCCTCGCTATTTCGGGTATTCGTCGCGCACACTGTCCGCCAGCGCCTTCGCTTCCTCGCGGAACGCCAAATAGGCGTCCTTCTCGCCCCCGCCGTTGTTCAGCGCGGCCAGTTCCGACCCGTAAGTGGGGTACTTGGCGGCGATGATCGCCTCGATCCGCTGATCCCGGCTTGCGGTCACGTCGAACGAGGCCGTGTACCCGCGGTACTCGGTCCGGGTTTCGCCGTCTTCGTCGGTGCGCTCCACTTCCTCGACGCCAAAGTTGACGCGCACCCGGCGCCCGCGCTTTTCGATGCTCGGCGGCTTTTCGGTCCAGATCGTCTTCATGGCTGCCCCCACTGTCGTTGTGAACCTATCGAACGCCGTCCAGTAACCGGGCGAACCCACCCCCAATACGCGGCCAGCGATGAGCGTCGGGCCGCTGTCATCGGACGACGAGAGCGTACTGTCTTGCGGTAGCTATTCAGGATGTGCGGCCGAACACGAACGCTGCCTGGCCGAAAAACGTACCCGCAAAAATCCAGGCCGTGCCCGGCGCCGAAATCTACCCACCGCTTTTCCGGCTTCAATGCAAGCCCCTTGTGCTCCAGGGTGTTCTCGATTTTGGCCTGGCACGCCTCCAAATACGCCTGGTCGTCGCCGAGTAACACCAGGTCATCGCAATAGCGAAAATACCCGCGCACGCCTAGCTCTTGCTTGGCTTGCCAATCAAGCGGCGACAGCACCAGGTTCCCTAGAATCTGGCTAGTGTAATTGCCCAGCGGCAATCCGTCCTGGCTGTCGATAATGTCATCAAGCAACGCTAATGTCGCCGGGCATTTAATTTTCCGCCGTATTGCGGCTTTCGCTATTGCCGGCCGGACCGAAGGGTAAAATTGCTCGATGTCTAATTGCAGCGCGTATCGAGGTTGGTCTCGGTTAATAACCCGTGAAACCCGGCGCCGCGCATCCGAAATGCCTCGCCCCGGTATTGACTGAAAGGTGTCACGGATTAAAGACGCCTCCCAAATCGGATTACACACCCGACAAATCGCGTGATGCACAACTCGGTCCGGGTAATATGGTAACTTATGGATGACCCGGACCTTGCTCGATTCTCGCCGCCGTTCAATTGAATACGGACTGGTCGTAAATCGACCTCCTGCCAGGTTCTTTCTCAGCCTGCGCAGCAGCCGCTCTTCACGGCCGTTGACCCACTTTACTTCCCGATAAAACCCTTTCCCACGCCTCGCCGCATGATGCGCGGCGCGCAGGTTAGCCAGGCTCACGATCTGGCGGAAAAGGTTGCCGTACCGCTTAGGCATCGCTGCTGAACTCCAGGCGTTTCGTGGAGACGCTACTAGGCCCTTGGTGGAGTGTGTTTTTGCCGATGCCATTCAGGCGGCACGACAAGGTAGCCGGCACTGGTGAATCCCCGTCGGGGTTCCCAGCAGCGTCGCGGGCGCCGCGATTCCGATTCCGATTGCCGGAGTCATGGTTCAGGTGCCAATAGAAGGCCCCTGCCTGGTCGTCGTGGTTCGCATTCCCGCCGAAGTTCGCCACGCGCCAGCCAGGCGCCCCGGGCGCGGGGAGCCGGGCCGGCGGGTCGGCGACTGGCACGGACGCAGCCACGCCTACCCTCCTGGGCGGCGCCAGACCGGAAGTACCGACTACCTGTGCTGCTCGCACGTTGCTTTACTCCTCTGTTGCCGGAACGCGGCGGGCGACGCGGGCGCCGCGATGCCGACTCCGAAGGCCGGAGTCAGGGTACAGGCGCCAACAGAAGGCCCCCGCCCGGTCGCCGCGGGTCGTATTCCCGCCGAAGAGCGCCACGCGCCAG
>PUNF01000005.1 GCA_003552525.1 Clostridia bacterium
AGGTTGGGTGGGGTCCCCATTAACGAGGTCATGCCACCGACCAGTGATCCGAAGGCCAGGGGCATAAGGATCTTTGAGGCAGGCCAGCCCTTCTGGCGGCTTACCCCGATCACCACGGGAAGGACCAGCGTGATCGCGGCGATGTTGTTCATGAATCCGGACATGAGGGCCACCGAGATGGCTCCGAGGGCCGCCAGGCCACCGACACTCTTCGCGGTCCGACCCAACCATATGCTCAGCGGTTGTATCACGCCGCTACGTTGCATCGCGTCACTGATGATGGTCAGGGCGGCGACGGTGATCACAGCCGGGTTGGAGAAACCAATGGAGATCTCCCCCTCGGGAATGAGCCCGAAAACGGCGAGGGCGAACAGTGCGAGCACGGCCACCAGGTCGTAGCGCAACCATTCGGTGATGAAGGCCGCGAGGATGGCCAGCAAAATGACGGATACCAGTATCATGTCACCGCTCATACGTGCTCCTTCCCTGCCGGTTTCGATGGGCTCGCGGACGGATGCATGGCACGCGTCCGTATCGGGTGACGCTCACCGGTGGCGAAACGTTGCCCAAAAGCATCATCTCCTTCGCCATCCTGCGGTCGTGGGCCTTGGGGGCGGGATCCTTTTCCCTGCGGCCCAATCGCCGCGTTCGGGGCCGTCGTCCATCAGTCCACCGGGACCCTTGCTTTCGCCATGTCCCCCGCATCGACCGGAGAGAGGCGGAAGAGCAGTCCGGCGATGATGGCGAACACGGGGAACCCGGTCAGTCCGACGGGGTTCGTCCAAAACAGTCCCACCGTGGGCAGGAAAGCGCCCCCCAAAAAAACCGTGGCGTTAAAGGTGGCGTGGGCGAATCCCGCGACGACGGCACTTTGCGATTTCAAGCGCAGCCAGATCAGTATCGTGCCCAGGGGGATCATCGTGAGGGTCATGGCGAATACACCCGCCACGGGGGCATCCGGGAAGTTATGTCCCATCAGTATGAGGGGTGCGTGCCAAAGGCCCCAGGTTACCCCGCTGATCAGTATCGCCGGGGCCAAGCCGTGCGGCAGAAGACGCGCCACGAGGTAACCCCGCCAGCCGAACTCTTCGCCCAGCCCGAAGACCATGGTCTGCACGGGGCCCAGGATGAAGATTACCAGCACCAGTACCGGCGTCGAGATCTCAACGGATGGCAGCCAAGCAGCCAGCCCCTCTCGCATCGGGACCAGTTTTCCAAGTCCCGTGACGGTACACAACAGTGCGTGGAGGGCGTGGGCACCGAGGATCACCCCGTAGGCCACAAGGTAATACCGGAGTTTTCCCCACCGCATCCCGTATTCGCGAAGCGTGCGTCCCTCCCGCCGCGCGAACACGCCGGCGACGATCCCGGGCACGAGCATCTGGGCGGGGACCAGCACCGCGGCAGCGGATGCTTCCAGGCCACCCTGAAGATAGAGGAAGAGGTTCAGGGCGAAGGTAAACCCAAATACCATGTAGACGTAGTTCCTCGTTCGGATATCCCATGCACTCGGCATGTGCACTCCACTCCCCGCATTATGATGGGCAGTCCGGCGTCGCCGTCGCCCGGTTCAACGACCGATCCATGCACATATTATCTGTTGATCGCCCAGGAAACCACGGCGTGCAGCCAGGGCCACTGGGCACCGGAACCTCCCTCGAGATCGAAGACGTTCTGTTGGTGATCGTAGCCCATCTCCGGGTGCGGACCGATGAGGACGACGCGCCCGTCGCCGTGCCCGGCGGCCGCGACGGCGATCTCGCCCGTTTCTTCGTAGCGGGCGAGGATCGTGATCTCTTCATCGGGCACGAGGTAGGGCCCGTCCATATAGTACATGTCCAGGGTGTCGTCGTCTCGTTCGAAATTGGAGGCGGGCCCCTCGGATCGTACCGGGGTGGTCGAGCCCCAGGGGCCGAGTGCTGCCACGGGACCCACCGCTTTCCCGGGGAAGAGGGCCAGCGACTGTTCCCGCTCGCTGCCGTCCCAAACGGTGGTGGCCGCCGCGTAGTAGGCGCCGGCGCAGCTGCCGAAGAAGACGCCGCCGCCGGCCACGAAATCGCGCAGGGAAGCCTCGTCATCGATCGCGGCCCGATACTCCGCGCTAAATCCGCCCGGGAACCATATCGCGTCAAACCGCTCGGCAAGGGTGTGCATTTCATCCTCGGAGAAGCGGTCATGGGGTATGTCGTAGTGGTCGAAAAATTGCGCGATGGCCCGGATATTCTCGCCCCAGGAACCCTCCCCGGCGTAGATACCGACGCGCGGCGGCGCGGGAGGCTCGGGCTCGGGTGGTGCGTCAAGGTGAATGAGGGTGATGTCCGGTCGATGCATGGACTGGCGGCGCACGACGCCCAGCAGCGATCGGAGGGTGTTGCCCCGCGCGACCGTGCACCCGCCTGCACCTTCTACCGGATAGGAACGCCAAGCGAGCAGGGTTTCGATCACGGTGGGGATCGAGACGGCCCGCACGTGCAATCGACCCGACTCGTCGCGGTGGGCCTGTACCGGATGCCACGATACGCCGTCGCGCGTGGTTTCCGCGGCGGCGGGAGCGTTCTCTGCGGTTGGCAGGAACACGGTGGCGCTTGAATCCAGTAGCCGGGTCCAGCCCCCGGCGACATACTCGTCGCGTGCCGGGGGCAGGCGCGGGACGCCCGGGCCAATGCGGGCCGATCTGCCCAGATCCGGGGCGGGCAGGGTGGTTTCAGTCCCGGTTATGCCCACGTAGTCCGGCGGCCAGGTGTCGATGTTTGATCCGGTCCCTGGTGCGGCGACCACGGTGGATGTGGCCAGTAGCAGGCACAGGATCAGGGTCGCTGCGAGCCCCCAATAGGTTATGCTGTCGCGGGCCAAGGGGCATGCCTCCCTTCCCGTCCACGGTTCCCCGTGGTGCGCTCGATCGAACCATCCTTTTTCGTAAAGGCACTGAATCCTCCCGGCGTTCCCTTCCTTCATCGTATCGTATCCCGGGTATCCGGTGCCCGGGCGCAGAAACATCGTCCCCCCGCTTGCGGCCCCCGGGGCCATGAGGGGACTTTCCCCAACATGATATCGTAGAGGCGGTACAGATATCCGCGCGGATGGCGTGAGACCGCGACGAGGAAAGGGGTCGTATTCGTGGGCGATGATGCCAACCTGAAGTTGATGGCGGACCTCTTCGCCGAGATGGCCGGGGAAGTGACCGGGTGTTTTGGTGAAGAGGGGGAGGCAGCGGTTCGCAGGGCGGTAAGGCGCTTTGGGCGTCGCCGCGGCGAGACCATGGCCCGGCGCGTTCTCGATGCCGGCAAGCCCCTCGACGTGGCGCACTACATGGAGTACTACGACATGGCCCGGGCCCAGGGCTTCTCCATCCGGACCGATCGTGGACCGGGTTGGGTGGAACAGGTCTTTGCACACTGTCCCCTCTGGGCAACCTGGGAAGAAGGAAACCGGGAAAGCGAGGGCTACCTGTATTGTCTGGAGATCGATGCAGCCATCGTCGAGGGCTATAATCCCCGGATGCGTTTCATCCACCATTGCCACTTTCGCGATGCCGGGTACTGTCACATGCGGTTCGAGGACCCGGCCGAGGGCGACGAGCACGCCCGATGATGTCCCCGCAAGCGGATGGAGTCAAGTGTCGCCTTGCCCATCCGGATGGGCTTTTTCGGTCCGGCACCCGGCATGGTTGATACAATAATAGGGCCAAGAAAATGTAGATGAGAAGAGCGTAGAATGTGACGAATGACGAAGGAGGAGATGTTCGCGTGAAGATGCGAAACGCCATCGTCCTGTCCTTGGTCCTGTTATTCGCAGTACCGAGCGTGGCCCACGCATACCTGGACCCGGGTACGGGCAGCCAGGTGTTCCAGATACTCATCGCGGTGTTTGTCGGAGCGGGTTTCACCCTGAAGGTATACTGGCGGCGGATCAAGGCGTTTTTCCGCCCGGAATCCGAGTCGTCCGATGAATAGGGAGCCGGCGTCCTACCGGGATCCGGCCGGCTTCTTGTTCTGGCGAAACGGGGTGTTGTACCGGCAGGTGAACCGGCGGTACGCACCCCACTATCGCAGGCTCATGGACTCGGGCCTGTACGAAGACCTCAGCGATCGGGGTTGGCTGGTTTCCCACCGTGAAACGGAGGAACCTCCAGCCGATCCCGATCGCGCACAATGCACGATCGCCCCCCGGCGCCTTCCCTTCATCTCGTACCCCTACGAGTGGTGCTTCGAGGCGCTCAAGGATGCCGCCCTGCTCACCCTGTCCATACAGGAGAAAGCCCTCGAATACGATATGGTGCTCAAGGATGCCAGCGCGTACAATGTGGCTTTCGACGGCAGTCGTCCCGTGTTCATCGACACCCTTTCCTTCGAGTGCTACGAAGAGGGTGCGCCCTGGATCGCGTACCGACAGTTCTGCGAGCACTTCCTCGCGCCCCTCGCGATGATGGCCCGCGCGCACGTCGATCTCGGTCGCCTGTTGGCGGCGAACGTGGAAGGGGTTCCGCTCGCGGCCGCCAGCAGAGCACTCCCCTGGAGTACCCGGCTCTCCCCGGGGATGCTGATGCACATCCACCTGCACGCCCGGGGGGAGGAGCGCCTGGCCGAGTCGGGGGATGCATCGGGCAAGCGCATGAGCCGCAGGGCGCTGGAGGGCCTGGTCGATAGCCTGCGCGGGGTGGTCGGGGGGCTACGATATCAACCCCGGGGAATCTGGAGCGACTACTACGATGGATCCTCTTACACGGAGGAAGGTTTTGCCGATAAGGAGGCGGCGGTACGAGAGTACCTCGGGCGCCTGGATCCCGGTACCGTGTGGGACCTGGGCGGGAATGTCGGGGTGTTCAGTCGCATCGCCGAGGAAATGGGCAGCGCCGTCGTCTGTATGGATGCGGATCCCGCCTGCGTGCAGCTACACTACCTCGAGAATCGCCGGGTGGACAGCGGGGTACTGCCGCTCTTGGTCGACCTTACGAACCCGAGCCCGGGTCTCGGCTGGGAAAACCGCGAGCGTCGACCGTTGCTCGAGCGGGGTCCCGCCGATGCCATCATGGCGTTGGCCCTGGTCCATCACCTGGCCATCGGGCATAATGTGCCATTGCCGTCAGTGGCCGCTCTGTTCGCGAAGACGGGGCGGGATGCCATCGTCGAATTCGTCCCCAAGGAAGATCACCAGGTGCAAAGGATGCTCCGCGACCGCGCGGACATCTTCGACGACTACCATGCCGACGCTTTCGAAGCCGCCTTTTCGTCGCACTTCGTCATCGAAGAGCGAAGGGAGATGCGCGATACCGATCGCGTGCTCTACCTGATGCGAGGACGCGACCCAAGTTGACGCGTGGCTTTCACCACCTGCTCGCGGCCCCATACTTCGTCTTGTTCCTGTTCTCGGTCAACGCCTATCAACTGGGCACCGACGTCCTCTGGGTTCCCCTCCTGGTATCGGCGGCCGGTGGCCTCCTGGCGCACATCGGGGCATATGTCATCCTGCGCCGGTGGCAGCAGGCGTCCCTTTTGGCCCTCGGGTTTTGGGTGCTCTTTTTGACCTATGGGCGGCTGGAGGGCATCCTGGCCGGTGTGCTCCCTGCGGGAATGTCCGCCCCGGTGGTGGGTGTCGCCTACCTTGCCCTGCTCCTGCTGGCCTACCGTGCGCTCTCGCGGACCCGGGGCGACCTCCACGCAGCCGTCCGCTTTTGCAACATCGCCCTGGTGGTCCTTTGTCTATTGGCGGTGGGAAACATCGCCCACTACACCTTCCGGAGCGCTCGGGTCGCGGACGAACACGAGGCGATGGATCCGGGCTACGGTGTCATCTCCCTCGACCTCCCCGATCCGGCACCCGACATCTATTACATCGTGTTGGATGGTTATCCGGCCGGGGATATCCTCGAGGCGGTCTACGATTACGACAATCAATACTTCCTCGACGCGCTCGCCTCGAAGGGATTCTACGTGGCCGAATCGAGTCGAAGCAACTATCCGCTCACGTTCCTCTCGTTGGCCTCGGCACTCAATTTCCGTTACCTGGATGAATTGCCCGAGATCCTGGGCACCGCTTCCATGGACCAGGCCATCCCGCACGATTTGATCCGGGAGAATGATCTCGTGCGGACCCTCCAGTCGGCCGGTTATCGGTTCGTGCATTTTAACTCGGGGTGGGGACCGACGACGCATAATCCGCGGGCGGATGTCTCCCACCGGTTTGGACGCCCCGGGGACCAGTTCCCGGCGGCCCTGCTTGATCCGACGCCGCTGGCCGGATGGGCGGAGGCGTCGGCCCGTCGCCGGATCCTCGAGACCTTCGATGCCCTACCCGCGGCCACGGAGGGGCGAGACACCCCCACCTTCGCATTTGCCCACATCATGCCGCCCCATCCGCCCTATCTCTTGGACCGGGACGGGAAACCGCTGCAGGGCGGAAGTCTGCACATGACGGGGCCGGTGTGGAGCGATCGCGCGGGCTACACCGAGCAAATGCGCTTTGTGAATCGCCGGGTCCTCGGGATGATCGGGGAGATCCTCGATACCGCGCAAGGGGAGACGGATCCGATCATCCTCCTGCTATCCGATCACGGTACGGCCTACCGGGCCGAGGTCGGCCCGGGTGGATGGGGGGAGCCGTCCATGGATTTTGTCCGGGAACGGACCAGCATCCTGGCGGCCCTGCACGTACCCGACTCGGTATGTGATGCGATGTACCCCGAAATCACACCGGTCAATGCCGTCCGGGCGGTGTTGCGGGAGCACCTCGGCGCTCCGCTCGACCCCCTTCCCGATCGCGTGTACTTCTCCGATTACCATGCGCCCTATGACTACCGGGATGTCACCGATCTCGACACCGTTGATCTCCCCTGATCTACCTGGTGGCCGCGACGAATCCGTGGCGAATATCGCACGGGTTCCAATCCCGCGAAATCCGGGGAAAATGCAGCAATCCCGCATCCTGTAACACTTCCTTCGGACCAGTGGGTCGCGACGGGCATTCTATTCCAACGGTGGGTGCAGAAAAGAAACATACCGGTAACATCGTGCCCGCAAGGATTCTGTGTCGAGCCGACGAATAAGATATTCGTATGTATACGTCTTGTTGGACAGGGTTTACCAAAATCAATAGGGGGTTGAACATGAGGGTATCGAAACGGATTCTTACTATCGCGTTGATCACGATCTTCACGCTTTCCATCGCATCCACCGCCTTCGCCGCCGACATGGAAGAGGCAATGGAGAAGGCCGAGGTGCTTTACGCGCTCGACCTGTTCCTCGGGGTGGATCCCGACGTTTTCACGCCGAACCTCGAGGGTGCCACGGATCGCGCCGCGGCCATGGTGATGGTGGCGCGTGCGCTGGACTGGGTGAACGCGGAGGACTTCGACGAGGATATGGTCAGCGACTTCACTGACGTTCCGGATTGGGCCGAGCCACACGTGGCCTACGCCGTCGAGCAGGGCGTCACCGTGGGCATTGGCGACGACCTGTTTGGCAACGACCTGGATGTCACCGAGCGCCAGCTGCAGACATGGTTCGACCGCGCCCTGGGCCGCGGGGATGCCACCGAGACCTGGGAGGCCAACGAGGCGCTCGATAACGAGACCGCCCTCATTCGTGCCGACCTGGTGCTCGCGACCTGGGACGCGTTGCAGGAGATCCCCGAAGGCGCCGAAGCATCTCTTATCGCCACCATCGCAGGGGATGACGAGGACATGATGTACACGGCCATGGTGGGTGGGCTCATGGAGCCCCTCGAAGTCGACATCGATCCCGATGACTACGAGGTTACCGTCGCCGAATCCGACATGGGCTACTACCTGGGTGGGGACACCCTGGAGGTCACCGTGAACGGCCTGGAGCCCCTCACCGCGCAGACCGTCAGCATCTGGATTCACACCGGCGGCCCCGGCTTCCCTTTCCACAGTCCCATTTTCGAGGGCATGGAAGATGACGAGCAGATCGCCGGCGTCGTTGCGCCCGACGGCAGCTTCACGTTCTCGGGCGTTCTCAAGGAGGACATGCCGGAAGGGTCCATCGAACTCGTCCCGGATGGATACGGCTACAGCATCGACGAAACCCTGCAGATTCCGTTCGATGAAGACCACACGGTTGTCTACGGGGATAGCGATATCGGCTCGGAGGCAGCCACCGTCATCATCAACGATGGCGAAGCCCTCGTGCTCGAAGTGGGCGAGGAATTCGACCTCTCGACGGTCCTCGAGGTGCGGGACCAGTACAACCAGGTGTTCACCGGCGAGATGGAGGGGACCTGGTCCAGTAGCGACGAAGAAATCGTGAGCGTGGACGAGGAGACCGGCGTCGTCACCGCCGAGGCCGAGGGTGAAGCGACCATCACCTTCAGCATCGTCGACGGCCCGGAGGGTAGCGTGGAAGTGGAAGTTACCGCCGAAGAAGAGTAGGCGCGGCCGCCCGCTCCGCGAGGTGATCACGACGGGCCCGGGGTGGCCGCACGGCTCCCCGGGCCCGATTTGCGCCTTGGCCCCGGCGGTAGGGCGGCTAGCGGGATTCGAAGGCTTCGATGATGCGTACGCGGGTCGCCTCGGGCAGCGGCACCTCCGATAGGTAGTCCAGGAGATCTTCCCCGGATCCCGAGTCGGCGGCGTATCCGTTTAGCCGCGCGGCCTCGGGACTTTGCACCGCCTCCCAGAAGCCACCGTGGTGTGCCACCAATGCCTCCCATGCCCCCTGTATGCGCTGCAGGTAGAACTTCTGGTGGTAATCTTCCGCCACGTAGAAGCGTGCCCCCGGGACGATCTCGGTGCGCACGGTTCGACCCGCCGCCGGATCGAAGGCGTCTATGAATGCGATCGCCTGGGCCTTTTGCACGTCGTCCACGGGAAAGAGCGCGCTGGCGTACTGGCGCGAAAACGCGCGCGCCGTGGGATCGTGTGCCTGCCCGAAGATCTCAAGCAGCGCCGGGTATTCGATGATCTCGGGGTCGAATACGACCTCGAGGGCTTCGATGTGGTCGCCGATATCGCGGTACGTGGGATCCGGGGTGGTGCCCCCGGCATACCCCGTGCGCGTCGACCGTACGCCTTCTATGAGCCCGAACCGGGCATCGGGTTCCCAGAATCATCCGGCCGCAAACAGCGCCGTTTGCATGCCCTCCAGGTCACCCGGTGGTGGAATATCCGTGGGTACGGGAACGGTGTCGTCGCGATCCCCACACCCGGTCGCCAAGAGGAGTACCATGGCGAACAGCAGGATCGCGGATCGGTACCTTCGCTCGCCGTGCATGTCTGCTCCCTCCCTCCTTGTGACCTCATGCCCGAGGGAAGCCGCCGACAAACCGTCGAAGCCCGTGAATGCGATGCGCTTCATCGGGGAAAATCGCGGCGATGTTCGAGGTGCTGTCGAATTCCGGGAGGAACCTGCGATGAATCAGGAGAATAGGATTCTGAACGGGTGATCCCGTAACAGAAGAGGAGGTGGGCCGTGGCCGAAGAGCGACGGGCGGAGATTCTGCGGTATAGCGGGACATTTTGCATGAACCGGGATGAACAGGTGCTTGCCGCCGCAGAAGACGCCCGCATCGAATTAGACGACGAACACCTCGTGCTCGGGGGTGGTTTTGGAAGCGCCCAGGTGATCTCGTATCGCAACATTTCACGCATTCGATCCGAGGATTATCGGGTATGCGTCGAACTGCTTACCGGGGAATCCCTGGTGTTCTCCCACCTGGGTCGCCACTTCCGCGGGTTTTCCCGGGATCTCAATACCCGCCGCAATGATCTCATCGTCCGCGATTATCTCATGTACGAGGGCATCGTGGAGGACGGGATTCCCGCCGAGTACCGGGCACGGGAGGATGGCCGCACGCTCGAGGGCAAGGGCGCCGTTCGCTTGTACGAGACCGCCCTCGTCCTGGTCACCGATGGCGAGGGCGTGGTCCGCATACCGTTTGGATTGGTCTCCGACGTCTCCGAGGGCGATTATTCCCTTCGCGTCGAGGCGGAGTACGGGACCACGATAGAACTTTCGGGGATGGGGCGTGCCCACGGGTATTTCGCCGCGCGTCTCTCCGAGGCGCTGGATGCTTTGGCGGCGCGCACGGCGCGGGAGTTGGACGCCATGCTGCCCACAGTGGGGCCGGTGCGCATCCACAACCTCACCCGGCTCCTGCGGGATGGGCGGGCGGCGCGCAGGGCCGAGCTGGAAGCCATCCACCCCGGTACCTGGAACGCCTTCCGGGCGCGCATGGAGGATCTGGGCTGCCGCGAATACTACGATTACCTCCGCTCCCTGGCCGACACCGAGGATGCTTACCTCGGAACCAAGCGCGGTCTCCTCGGAGACGATCGCACGGGGCATTATATCTGGTTCCTTGTGCCCATGCTGGGCGCGGCACCCGGAGCCGGCAATGCCCTGGCCATGGAGGTCGCGGGCGAGGAGGGCGGGCGGGCCACGTACTTCTTCCGGCTCGTGTCCCGCGATATCTACCCGGACATCGGGCGCGCGGAACTGGAAGGCGAAGCCGAGAGGGCCGCCCGACACCTCAGCCGGTGCATGCTCACCATCAACTTCCGCCGCGAACCCATCTACCTCCCGACCCCGCGGTTGTCCGAACCGCGATACGTGCATTACGCGGCCGCGGTGGCGGCCATGCCGTGCCTGCAGGAACTGCGGGATCGATTCATCGGCCGCGTGATCCACCGTACGCCCGAGGGATGGCAGCGGGATGTCCTGGACCTATTGACCTTCAACACCAGCACCCGCGATGACTCCGCCCGCTGGCGGGGCGATCCGGCACCCGAGGAGGAGTGGGAGTGATCGGTTACCTGCAACCATGTCGTTACTGCGATGAACTTATTGACCCGATGGCGGGCACCTGTCCCCTCTGTGGGCGGGTGGACCCCCACGCGCAGCGTTGCCCGAAATGTCGGAACCCCGTGAAGAAGCGATGGACACACTGCTCCAGTTGCGGGTTGCAACTGCAGACGACGTGCCCCTCCTGCGGGGCGGGGACATTCTTTGGAGACTACTGTGATGCATGCGATGCGCGCCTGCTGGTGGTATGTTCCAGCGGAAAGTGTGCGACGGAGCAGCCCCCGGTGGGCGAGACCTGTAGATCCTGTGGGAAGCCATTGCAAATCCCTGACACACCGTCCCAAGGAGGAGGGGAGTAATGAGTCGTATACAACCATTTACCAGCAACTTCGCCGACAACAGTACCGAGGCCGGTTTCCAGTTCACCTTCATGTGTGACATCTGCCGCGACGGGTTCAAGACCAGCTTCATCGAGTGCAAGAATTACAAGCGGGGCAAGACCCTGCGAAACCTCGGGCGCATGGCATCCATGGGTGCCTCCATGCTCGGGCAACACCGCGTCGGTTCCGCCCTGCACCGGGGATCCTATAACGCCGGCGAGCGGTTCCATGGCATGAGTCCCCAGTGGCACAAGGAACACGAGGCCGCCTTCGAGGTTGCCCAGAACGAGGCCAAGGGCCACTTCACCCGGTGTCCTCGCTGCCACAAGTGGGTCTGTGCTTCGGATTGGAACGGGGATAGCGGGTTGTGTGTAAAATGTGCGCCCCACGCGAACGTCGAGGTTTCGGCCGCCCGGGCGGACAAGATGGTCTCGGATATCAAGCAGCGTGCGTCGGAAACGCAGGTGTACACGGGCGATATCGAGGCCAAGCAAACCACCTGTCCGCGCTGCCAGAAACCCGCCGGTGAGGGGAACTTCTGCGCCAACTGTGGCCAGGATCTCAGCCTCGTCAAGTGCGAACGCTGCGGGACGGAAAGTGCCGCGGGTACGAGGTTCTGCTCCGAATGCGGGGAGCGCATGGAGTAAGGATTGCCGGGGGTAGGATCGGGAATCGGGGGAAGCGGGGCGGGGCCGGATACCGGGGCCCCGCCCTTCGCGTGGGTCGCTCTACGCTAGGACCCCTGGGTGTCCTGCTCCCGCAAGATGTCCGCGAGATTCCGAACGTTGATAATCCCCACCTCCATATGCAGCAGGCGGTGGCGCAGACGGGGATGCCCGACGGCGCAGGCCTCCGGGACGATGATGGCCCCGTAGCCGCGATCGGTGGCACTGCGCAGGGTCGCTTCGAGGCCCGCGTCGGGGGAGACGATGCCGAGGATCAGGTGCTCGATGCCGAGGTGGCGGAGCCGTTCGTCGAGACCCGTACCGTGGAAGGCGCCAATCCCCGGCTTCTCGATGGCGATCTCGCCGGGTCCGGGGGCGAGTGGAGGCATCCACGCCGCCGCGGTGTCGGCCACGCTGACCCCGATTCCCCCGGCCCGCAGGCGCGGGGAGAGGTCCCGGCCCCCCGGGAGGAGACCGGCCGTCCGCACGTGGATCGGGAGTACGCCCGCCTTGCGACAGGACGATAGCAGCTGCGCGGAGCCCCGCAGTGCGGCGGTGACCTCGTCGTAGTAGTACCCGGTTTCCCCGGGATCAGGGGCGGGCGTCTCTTCGCCCCCGGGGCCGCAACCGGGATCGCAGTACAGTCGCTGGAAATCCTGCAGTAGCAGGGCGGTTCGTTCCCCGGTGACCGGAAGGGGGATGGCCTCGGGAAAGATGTGATCGGTCGGGTTTTCCGCCCCCGGGGGTGCGGCCGTTTCGCGGGGCAGATAGGGTTTGACCCGGTGTAGGCCGCTACGATTCGCGGGATCACGCCGGGGGGCCGCCCGCATGTACCCGATGCATTCGGACGTGGATACGACGCGGGTTCTCCCGCCCTCCATGCGCGCGAGGGCATCGCGGTGTGCATCGAGGCGCGTATCGGCGCAGGCGTCGTCGACCACCATGACGCCATAACCCAGGTCCGCGGCGTCGTGAACGGCACTCTCCACGCACCCACCGGTGACCGTTCCGGTGAATACCAGGTGGCGAATCCCCATGTTTCGCAGGATCCGATCGAGGTTCGTCGCGGGGAAGACGCCCGAGGATGATTTGCTGATCACCAGTTCTCCGGTGAGGGGCGTAAGCCCCGGCAGAAACGCGCCCTCCTTGCTGTCGGGCGGCACCACCAGGCCCCGTACCAGCTGCTTGTACCCGACGTCCCGGGAATCCGGGGTGCGCTCGGCCACGCGCAGGTGGATGCACTCAAAGCCGCGATCGCGGGCGACGGACAGGATTCGCTGGATCCGTGGGGTTATGGCGTCGATGGTGCGAAAGTAGGGTTCCAGGTGCTCGGCGACTCCCAGCCGGCGGGCGGTGTGGCCATACCCCCAGTCGCGATGGGCATCGAAGTACTGCATGTCTACCACCAGGACGGCGGTCGCATCCGGATCCAGCGGGCCCGGGTCCGGGGGTCGGCGCGTCGAGGCAAAGGGTCGAAGGATGTCTTGGTTCACGATGGCTACCCCTCTCAGGGATGACTTGTGTGTGCGGTATACGCGGCGCGCTCGGGTTTTGGGTGCGCCATTGGGGTTGTATCGCTTCACATCGTCCACGTGTCATTTCGCCCGGGCGCCGATCAAACCTGCATCCCGGACTGAAGGAAAGCGGCGACATTGCCGATAGTGCAAATAGGTATGTAGATCCGGCGTGATCCCCACGCTCGACTGGCCCTAGGATGGTGAACGCGGGTGGACGCGGCTTCCCCCCACGCCGGGCGACGCTTTCGCCCATCCGCGCGAGGGGGAGGAAGTGGCGGACGCGACGGATGGATTCAGCAGAAGGGATTTGGGTGAGGACCGATGGACTTACTGATCGCCGAGGACGATCGCACGCAGCGGAGGATGCTTACGCATGTTCTGGAGCGGATGGGACACGGTGTGGTGGCGGTCTCCGACGGCTGTGCCGCCTGGGAGATCCTGTCGGGTCTGGCTGCACCGCGCATGGCCATCCTCGACTGGATGATGCCGGGTCTCGAGGGGCCCGAGATCTGTCGGCGCGTGCGTGCCCTGGAGACGACGGACCCACCGTACCTCGTGCTGCTCACGGCCCGGGATGATGAGGAGAGTGTCGTCGAGGGGTTGGAGCTCGGTGCCGACGATTACCTGACCAAGCCTTTCAACGTCAACGAACTGCGCGCCCGCTTGGGCGTAGCGGAACGGACACTGGCGCTGCAGTCGCGGTTGAACCGCGTCACGCGGGCCCTATCCCGCGAGGCCGCGCGGGATTCGTTGACCGGCCTGTACAATCGCCGCACGATTCTTCGTCTCCTGGGCCGCGAGATGGAGGCCGGGTCTCCCACGGCAGCGTCTTTTAGCGTCGGGTTGGCCGATATCGATCACTTCAAGCGCGTAAACGACGCCGGTGGTCACCAGGTGGGCGATGACGTCCTCCGCCGGGTCGCACGGGTGATGGCCGATGCCCTCGGGGAGGACGACATCCTCGGGCGCTACGGCGGGGAGGAGTTTTTGATCATCGCCCGCGGCTCCGTTGGCATCTTCGAAGAGATGCGTCGCCTGGTTTCACAACGCCCCCTGCCCACGCGGGGAGCACCGCAACGGGTTACCATCAGCATCGGTGTGGCCGGGTGCAAAGACCACGCAAGCGTCGACGCCCTGATGGGATGTGCGGATGCCGCCCTATATGCCGCCAAACGTGCAGGTCGTGACCGCGTCATCGTTTACGCCGCGGATGATTGTCCCGGAACGTCCCCGGGCGCGGCATCACCCCGGGAGGGAAGATAAGATGTTGGACAAGGCGAGAGAGGGTGCGGCGGGTGCCGTCACGGGGATCGCGTATCACGCGATCATCCGGGATAGGGACGGGGTTTGCATTGACCACGAAATTGTCTCGGCCAACCGCGCGTGGATGGACCTGTTGGGGCTCGAGGAAGACCCCGTGGGAAGTCGGGGAAACGCGCTGCTCGAGGGTGTGGGCCCGGATGCGGCCGACATCCCCGCGGAGGTCGAGGCGCTCCTGCGCGAAGGCGGGCCCCGCAGGATACACCTCGGGCAGGGGAACCGGACGCTCGCGCTCGAACTGGACGCATCCGACAGCGGGGGATTCTTCTCGACGCTGCGGGATGTGACGACCCGGCCGAATCGGGATCCCGAGGTATTATCGTCTTTGACCGCCGAGCTCGTGTCCCTGGTGCACCCCATCGATCATCGTGTACTCGCCTCCGCTTTTCGCCGTCTCTCGGGCGCCGCATACGTGGGCATCAACCTCTACGACGAGGACCGGACCCACTCCACCACCGCGGCGCTGGTGGGTGATGAGGCGGCCCTCTCCCGGGCCGAATCCATCCTCGGGGTCTCGCTCGAGGGCGCACAGTGGTCGCTCGACCCGCGGCGAATCGCCACGATTGAAAGCGGGCGCCCGGTGCGCTTCGACGGGCTCGGTGCCACCTCCATGGGCGCCCTTCCCGAAGATGCGCTCCGGACCATCGAGGACACCCTCGATCTCGGGCCCATCTACGTCATCATGCTGACCTCGGGCGAGGGGACCCCGGTGGGTGATGCCATCCTTTTGATGCCCCCGGGGCGGGAGATCGGCTGCAGTGAGGAACTCGAGATCTACGCGGGACACGTCGCAACACTCCTCGTGCGAGACCGGGTGCAAACGCGGCTGCGAGCGCACAACCGTCATTTTGAACAGCTGGCCGAGGGGCTGGAAGAGGTCTTTTGGATTCGCAGCGCCGACACCGAGGAGATGCTCTATATCAGCCCGGCCTACGAGCGCATCTGGGGCCGTAGTCGCGCCGCTCTTTATCGCGATCCCTCGGAGTTCTTCGCCTCCATCCTCCCCGAGGATCGTCCCGGTGTTGCCCGTGCCTATGCGCAATACGCCGAAGAAGGACATTTTGACATGGAGTATCGCATCCTTCGGCCCGACGATGCGGTTCGATGGATCTGGGCCCGGTCTTTCCCCGTACGGGACGGGGAGGGGCGCGTGGTGAGAAACATCGGGATGGCGATGGATATCACCGAGCGCAAGGATCACGCCCGCGTTCTCGCCGAACAGAAGCGGCGTTTTACCAACCTGGTGGATAACGTGCCCGGGGCGATCTTTCGCTGTAAGCCCGATGCGCACTGGACCATGCAATACCTCAGCGATGCCATCACCGACATCACGGGATATCCGCCCGCGGACTTTTTGGGCAATCACCGCCGCACATTCCAGAGCGTGATCCACGAGGCGGATCGCGACGCGGTGGCCGCCGCCGTCCAGGGATCCATCGAACGGGATGAGCCCTACGCCGTGGATTACCGCGTTCGACACGCCGACGGAGGGCATCGGTGGGTGCGGGAAAACGGCAGGGCGATGCGCGACGAAACGGGCCACCCCTGCTTCCTCGACGGGGCCATATTTGACGTGACCGATGAGCATGGGCGGGCCCGAGCCCTCCGCGAGAACCAGGACTACCTGAGCACGTTGCTCGAGGCGCTGCCGGACATGGTGTTCCACCTTGGTGAAGACGGGGAATTCGTCAATGTCTTCACCTCGACGGAGGAACTGCTCTATCTGCCGCGGGAGGAATTGGTCGGCCGCCGGGTGGATACGATCTTTCCCGCGGATTTGGCGGAGGCATTCCGCGCCCACATCCAAAGCGTCATCCGGGGTGGTGCGCTGGAGGTGCTGGAGTATTCACTTCCCGGGGAAACCCACGACCACTGGTTCGAGGCCCGCACCGTGCCGCTGCCGCAGGGCGGTGTATTGGCCGTCGTGGTCGATGTCACCGCCGCCAAGCGTACCGAGCAGGCCGTGCTGGAGAGCGAACAGAACCTACGGGCCACCCTGGACTCGATCGGCGATGCCGTCGTCGCCACCGATGTGCGCGGGTGTGTGGCCTGGATGAACCCGGTAGCGGAATCGCTCACGGGATGGCCCATCCGGGATGCCCTGGGTGCGCCGATCACGGATATCCTCGACATCGTGCACGCCCAAACCGGGGAGCCCGTGCCGAATCCGGCAATCGAGGTGTTGCGCTCGGGTCGCGTGGTGGAGCTGGAAGACGACAGCATCCTGCTCACGCGGGACGGAAAGCAGCTGGATATCGCCGACTCGGCCGCCCCGATCACCGATGAAACGGGTGAGGCGACCGGGGTCGTCATGGTGTTTCGCGATATCACCGAGCAGCGGGCCGCCGAGCGTGCCCTGGCGGAGAGCCGGCGCCAGCTGGAACTATTCTTTTCCCAATCGATCAGCGGGTTCTTCTTCAGTGAATTACCCAGGCCCATCCACCGGGAAGTGGCGAGGGTGGATCAGGGCGCGGCAAGCGAGATGTTCCGCACGCTGCAGTTTACCCGGGTTAACCGCGCCATGGTAAAACAGTATCGCGCCCGGGATGATCGCGATTTCGTCGGACAGCGCGTCGCCGATTTCTTCGTGGAGAACCTACCCATCGAAAAGGAGCACCAGCTGTTCCGCGAGGGGAGCCTGCGCGCGGAGACCCGTGAACGCCGCCTCGACGGGTCCGAGATCTGGATCCTCGGCGATTATCGCTGCGTGTACGATGGGGATTACATCATCGGCGCCTTCGGCACCCAGAGCGACATCACCGCGCGCAAGATGACCGAGCACGCTCTCCGGGATAGCGAAGAGCGATATCGGCTCCTGGTGGACCATTCCTACGACATCATCTATAAGACCGACGACGCCGGTCGCCTCACCTTCGTTTCTCCCGCCTGGGAGGCGATGCTCGGGCACCCCGTTTGCGAGGTGATGGGATGCACCATGGAGGATTTCGCCCATCCCTCGGACCGCGAGGTCTGCCGGTCCTTCTTCTCCGATGCCCTCGCGGGTGCGGATGCGGGCGATGTCGCGGAGTGTCGCGTGCAGCACGCGGACGGATCGTGGCGCTGGCATCGGATTGGGGCCACCCCGCTTCGCGATGGAGGGGCGGTGGTGGGCGTGGTGGGTACCTCGCAGGACATCACCGAGCGGGTGCACGCGGATCGGGCGCGCGAGGAGAGCGAGCAGCAATTCCGTCACCTGTTCATGGAATCGCCCGTCTCCATCATTATCCACGATCACCGGACCGGGGAAATCGTGGATGCCAACCCAAACGCCTGGAAGATGTATGGGCTCTCGTCGCTGTCGGAACTACAAAACAACGCCTTCTGGCTGGCTTCCCCATACGGTTTCGATGAGGCACTCGCCAATATCCGGAGGGCCGTTCGCGAAGGCCCGCAGCAGTTCGAATGGAAGAACCGGGATATCCAAGGGAGGATCTTTTGGGAACTGGTCAGGCTGAGCCCGGTGGTGGTAGATGGTGTGAAGCGGGTCATGGCGACCACCATCGATATTACCGAACAAAAGGAGAGCGAACGACGACTGCAGGTGTTGAACCGGCGCTTGGCCGAGGAAACCGAAAAGGCGCGGGACGCCAACCGGGCCAAGGCGGACTTTTTGGCCAACATGAGTCACGAGGTGCGTACACCGCTCAACGGGATCCTGGGCATGACGGGTCTTTTGTTGGACAGTGGTATCCGTGGCGAGGGCCGGCGCTATGCCGAGTCGATTCACATCAGCGGGGAGGCACTCCTCGGGTTGATTAACGACATCCTGGATTTTTCCAAGATCGAGGCAGGCCGCCTGGAGATGGAGGAAATCGACTTCGACCTCGTGGGCCTCGTGGAGGATTTCGCCGACAGCATGGCCCTGCGCGCCGAGGAGGGGGGATTGGAACTCCTGTCCTATGTGCACCCCGGGATTCCCGAGACTTTGCGGGGGGATCCCGGTCGAATCCGACAGATCCTGGCAAACCTGGTGGGCAATGCCATTAAGTTTACCCCCGAGGGCCAGGTGGCGCTTTCGGTACACCCGGTGACGACGGGGGACGACGAGGGCGAGAACCGGATGCGCTTGATGTTCACCGTGGAAGATACCGGCATTGGCATCCCCCGGGACAAGTTGCAGACGCTATTCAAGCGCTTCACCCAGGTGGACTCTTCGACCACGCGGAAATACGGGGGCACCGGGTTGGGTCTTGCGATCTCGCGGGAGCTGGTTACGCGGATGGATGGCGAGATGGGGGTCGACAGCCGAGAAGGCGAGGGCTCGACTTTCTGGTTTACGATCTCGCTCGCACGACCCGCCCGGGTCCCCGACCCGCGCCCCCCGGTCATGGAGGGCCTACGGGGTGTGCGCACACTCGTCGTCGACGATAATGCGACGAACCGGGAGATCCTCTCGAGTATGCTCCTCGGCTGGGAAATGCGTACCACGACCCTGGAGGATCCCAGCCGGGCACTCGAGGTTTTGCATTGCGCCCGAAGGTCCGGGGATCCCTTCCGTCTACTGCTCGTGGATATGCAGATGCCGGGTATGGATGGGGAAGCGTTGGGATCGCTGGTACGCGGCGATGACAGGCTCCGTGATCTGCGGCTTGTCATGTTGACATCGATGGCCATGCGCGGTCAACCGCGACGCCTGGCTGACATCGGTTTCGATGGATATCTCAGCAAACCCATACGCAGGGAGGAACTCCGCGGCGTGCTCGCGCTGGCCATGGAGGGCGGGGACCCTTCGGATGACGCTCTCGGGAGATCCCTCGCCACCCGCCACCTCGTGCGGGAGCGATCCCGCCGGGCGACCGGAGATGGTCGCCGTGTCCTGGTGGTGGAGGACAATCCGACCAACCAGGAGGTGGCGCTGGGGATTCTCGGCAATCTGGGTTTCCAAGCACGGGGCGTCGATGATGGTTTTCGCGCCCTCGAAGTGCTGGCAGAAGAAGACTACGACGCCGTTCTCATGGACGTGCAGATGCCCGGGATGGACGGGATGGAGACCACCCGGAGGATTCGTGATTCCCGAGAAGTTCGCGATCCCGGGGTACCCATCATCGCACTGACGGCCCACGCCCTGGCGTCGGATCGTGAGGCCTGCCTCGAGGCAGGCATGGATGACTACCTGGCCAAGCCCGTCACCCCGGCGGCCATGGTGCAAACACTCGAACGGGTGCTGGAAGACGCCGGAAGCGGGGAAGAGGTTGGCACGCGCGATGGGGCGATACTCGATGTCAGGGGATTATTGGCACGCACCATGGGAGACGAAGCCCTGGCCCGGGATATCCTCGGCGGCTTCCTCGTGGACGCCGCGGAACAGTTGGACGCGATGGCAACACACCGAACCGACGGAGACCTGGCCGGTGTCGCCGTGATCGCCCACACGCTCAAGGGTGCCGCCGCGAGCGTGTCAGCCGAACCGATGCGCGAGGCGGCCGCCGGGGTCGAAACCGCAGCGCGCGACGGGAATGTCGATGCCGTAGAGGCAGCGGAGGCGACCCTGCGCCATGCCCTGTCGCGCCTGGAGAAGGAAATCGAGGAAATTATGGGGGAGGATTCGCCCTAGGATCTGTCGTAAGGGAATCAGTGGCCAGGGGAGGACGTGCTTTGAACCGCGACCAGTATCCGCTCGATACCCTTCTTTCCCCGTTGCCCATTGCCCTCGCGACGGGCATCGGCATCCTAGGGCTATCCGCCGTTGCTCCGGTGATGTTGAGTGCCAACGTCGGGGTGGCTATCGTGGCCGTGGTCTCGATGTACCTGGGCTTGTCCGGTGGATTCGGGGCCGCGGGCGGGGCCACGGGGGCACTGTTGGCCATCGGTGCATGGCAGGGGCTCCCACTATACTCCCTGGTCATGGGCGCTGCGGCCTACCTATCCTTCGCCCTGGTCCTGGGGCGCGCTACCGAGGCGAATCGAGAGCAGGCTCGCGTCGTCGAGGAGCAGCGGCGGCGCCTGCACGATATCGCGGACGAATACGACACCATCTTCCACGGCACCCGTTCGCCCATGTTCCTGGTGGACGTCATCGAAGGACACCAGTTTTGCTACATACGGAACAATCGTGCGCACCGGGAAGCCACGGGATTCTCCACCTCCGAGATCCGTGGCAAGCAGCCCCGGGATATCCTCGAGCCCGAAGAGGCTGGGCGCGTGCAGGAGCAATATCGGCGCTGTGTGCAATCCCGTCAACCGGTCACCTTTGAAGCCACCATGGTATTCAAGGGTGTCCCGCGCACCTGGGTGACCACCCTGACGCCCGTCTTCGCCGAGGATGGATCCGTGGCGCAAATCGTCGGATCCTCGCAGGAGGTCGCCGCGGTGCGGGCCGCCCAGGAAGAAGCCTGGGCGCGGGAACAGCAATTCCGAAGTTTGGCGGAGAACTCCCCGGACCTCATCACCCGGGTCGACCGTGATTACCGCCGCCTGTACACCAATCCCGCTGTCCGGGATTTCCTCGGTTACGACGTGGAGGCGGCAATCGGCCGCACCAACCGGGAGCTGGGGATTCCCGAGGCCATGACTGAACAGTGGGAGGGTGCGGTGGAGGCGGTCTTTCGGACGCAGCGGCCCCAGGTACGCGAGTGGTCATTGGAGCATGACGGAACATTGCGCCATTACTTCGCCCGGCTGGTGCCGGAGAAGAACGAGGAGGGTGTGGTCACATCGGTGCTGAGCATTTCCCGCGATGTGACCGGCCTCAAGCGCGCCGAGGAGGCGTTGCGTGCCAGCGAGGAGAAGCACCGGGCCCTCGTCGAGCAATCGGCGGAGATGTTCTTTTTGTTGGACTTCGAGGGAACCGTTGTGGAGGTCAATCCGGCCGCAGCGCGCGCCATCGGGCATTCCCGGGATGCGATTGTGGGCCAAACGGCAATGGATCTGCTCGCCCGGGACGAACGGCCAGCCCTCGATCGCGGGGATTTGCGGGCTCTCGCGCGCCACGCTACCCTGCGCACCGAGGAACTTCAGATTCTCGCGCGCGATGGGAATCCCGTTCCCGTGGAGGTGACGCTCAGCGGTGTACACTTCGGGGGTCGGCAATATGTGATGGCCCTGGCGCGCGACATCCGGGAACGTCGCCGAATGGAAGCGTCCATTGCCGAGCACCATGCCTACAACCGCTCGCTGCTCGAGGTGTTCCCGGATACGATCGTCGTTTGTGACGGGCAGGGGGTCTTCCGCGATATCCGTACTTCCCATACCGAGGTGATGATGTGGTCCCGGGAAGCAATCATCGGGAGCCGCGTCCGGGATGTGTTGCCGCCCGAGGAAGCCGAATTGTTCATCGAACACGTGCACGCCGCCCTGTCCACCGGGGCCGCCCAGTTCATGGAGTACTCCCTACCCACCCGGAAGGGGCGTCGCTGGTTCGAAGCGCGTACCGTGGCCCTGGACGATGAGCGGACCCTATCGGTCCTCATCGATATCCACGATCGCAAGCGCAACGAGGAGCGCCTGCGATACATGAGCTACCATGATGCCCTCACCGACCTTCACAATCGCCACTTCGCCGAGGAACAGCTCCGCCGCCTCGAGGAAGCAAAGACGTTGCCGGTGAGCATCATCATGGCCGATCTCAATGGCCTGAAACTGGTCAACGATGCCTATGGCTACCGTGTGGGGGATCGGATGCTTCTGGCCGCCGCCAGAGTCCTGGAGAAGGCTTGCCGGGGAGGGGATGTGCTAGCTCGCTGGGGTGGGGACGAGTTCGTGCTGGTCTTGCCGGACACCGGTGCCTACACGGCCGAGGCCATCCGGTGGCGCATCGAGGCATTGCTGCGTCCCGTGCGCGTGGAAGAGGTCCCCCTCTCTATGAGCCTCGGCGTGGCCACCCGCGCGAAGTCGAGTACCTCCCTGCAGGCGACGCTCGTGGCCGCTGAGGATCAGATGCACCGACACAAGCTCATGGAGAGCCGCAGCCAGAAGAACGTGGTGGTCTCCGCGGTCCTCGGGACCCTGGCCCAAAAGAGCCACGAGACGGAGCAGCACGCGAGGCGGATGTCCGAATATGCCCGGATCATCGGGGCGCGTCTCGGTCTTTCGGCTTCCGAGATGAGCCAACTGGATCTGTTGGCGAAGCTGCACGATATCGGAAAGATCTCCGTGGCCGAGGAGATCCTGGCCAAGCCCGCTTCCCTCGACCGCACCGAATGGCAGATCATCCGGGACCACCCGAGCGCGGGTTATCGCATCGCCCGCGTCACCGATGAGTTCAGCCACGTGGCCGACGATATCCTCGCCCACCACGAGTGGTGGAACGGTGAGGGATATCCCCAGGGATTGGCCGGGGAAGGAATCCCCCTCCTGGCGCGCATCGTTGCCATCGCGGATGCCTACGAGGCCATGACCAGTGGCCGTCCCTACCGAAGCCCCATGTCGGACGCGGACGCCCTGGAGGAATTGAAGCACTGTGCGGGCACCCAGTTCGATCCGGGCCTGGTGGATGTTTTCGTGGAGGCCGTGCGAGAGGGGCGTAGCGCCGGGATCGACGGTTCCGGCATGTCATCTACGCGAGGGTGAGCAGGTAGCGGTATACCATCCAAAGCATGACGATCCCGTACGCGATGGAAAGAAGGGGGAGTCCCAGGCGAAATGCCGGCTTGGCCCGCTTGTGCCTGCGCCAGCGCATGCCAATGTAGACCCCGAAGGCGCCCCCTACGGCGGCCACCGACAACAGGATGCGTTCCCGGACGCGCCGTCGGCGCAGCCGTGCCCGCCGCTTATCGAGGTACATCAGGAGAAGCCCGACGGTATTGATCGCGAAGAAGTAGCCGAGTGCTGCGAGCAACACGTTTCGATCCATGGGACCCCCTCCCCGCGGGGCGGGCGGTGGCGCCCGCCCCGTCGCCTTTGGATTGCCTAGGGCAGATCCAGCGTGACCCGCCGCGTGCCGCCCTTTTCCGAAACCACGGTCACGTGTACCCGGGCCGGCGTGTCCTCGTCCGTCTTCCGCACGGTCCAGCGCGCCATGCCCGTCGCGGGGGGCCAGGCCCGGAAGCGGGAGTAGTGCTGGGGACGCTGCACCCGGCCCGCCAGGTGCCCGAGCGACTGCTCCTCCCGCCCCGAGACGTGCGTCGCCCCTTCCGCCGTGATGCGGGCCAGAACCGGCTTGGCCCGGCCCATCTCGATGGCCCGCTCGGTGACGTTGGTGCAGATGTAGCCGATGTTGCCCACGAGTATCTCGACCTCGTACACGTCATCGCCGAGGGGGCGGACGTCGGCCCGTTCCACCATGATCTCGGGGGCCGCCGCCGCGTGCCGGGCGGTGAAGGCAGCACCACCCCGGCAGATCTCGTCGAGCAGCGGGCCGGCCGGGGGATTGCGGAAGGTATACATGCGGCGCCATCCGCCGATCTCCACCGGCCCCAGCTGCGGATGCTCGAAGGGACGCCAGTCGGCGAAGCCCGCGCCGTCGAGCACATCATCGCTCCACTGCAAAAGCTTCAGGTTTTCCTCTTCCGTGAAGGCGCGCAGCGGGAAGACCCAGTCCTTGTCGATGCCGGCGGCGGCGAAGACATCCCAAAGCTCCACGGTATAGCAGACGCTTCCGAGCTGGCCGTAGATGAAATCCTTGGAGGTGCCCATCCGCGGCTTGGCCCCCGGGGGGCTGAAGTCGCCGGGGTTCTCCAGGGTGGGATATCCCAGGGTATTCCGGGCCATCCCCGCGATATTCTTCAAGAGGTTGAGGTCGGATCGGGGTACCGGTTCCCCGCCCATCTCCAAGGGCGGAAGAATGATGCCCGAGTGGGTGTGGTAGTTTACGGCACCCCCGATGTTGGGGTGATCGAGGATGAAGCGGCAGATGGCTGCGATTTCGGGTTCCTCCATGGGGTAGTCGCCCCCGCCGTATTCCTCGCCCTCGGGCCCCCAGCCGTAGGGGTAATTGCGGTTCATGTTCCCGTCCATGGGTTTTGGGATGGGTACATCGGCGTTGCCCTCGAAGCCCTCGATGATTCCCTCGGGGATGACGCGGTAGTACTCGCCGCCGAACTCGTAGGGCTCCCGCGGCACCATGACCCGGGGATCGTGACGGGAGATCTTCCACTCGCCCTTGGGATCGGGGACGCGCATGTCCAGGATCTCGCCGTCCCCGTCCACGTCGCGATAGTGCAGACCGTGCCCGAATTGCTCCTCGCCGGGCAGGTATCGGCCGTTGCCGATCCACTCGTAGAAGGTGTCCGTCAAACAGATCTCCGCGCCGTCGGGGTTGACCCGGGGCAGGATGTAGAACACGCGCTCCTCGAGCAGGCGGGTGATTTCGGCGTCCTGGCCATATCCCTCGAGCAAGTGCCGGCAGGTGTAAAGGGCCACCATGGAACCGGTGACTTCCTCGGGGTGGGTATTGGCGTCGATGTAATACCCGGGCTTTTCGCCCGCGGGGGCATTGGGGGCGGTGATCTCCATCATCCAGAGTTCGCGCCCGCGATGGCTTTGTCCGATGGAATAGAGGTTGGCGGTTTCCGGGTGGGCGGCGGCCAGGGCTTGTAAATCGGCAGTCAGTTCCTCGTAGGTATAGTAGTGGTCAAACAGGGGTTCGGTCACGCGTTTCGCACCTCTTTCGTCGCGACGTCCGCGGACGTCGCTTGTCCGGTCGCTACCAGAAGTATTTCGCCACGCGGGGTACAGTCCCTCGGGAAATTGGCAGATCGATCGGGGTTTTCCGGCGACGCCATTGTGCTACAATAATGGCAGTCTCCCCACGGGGAGTACCAATCTTCGGGGTCGGGTGAGCCGGGATACTCCGGTGAGTCCCAACCGGTGGTGATGCACCCGCGCGGTGCGAGCCCACGAACTGCCCAGCAGCCGAACCGGTGAGAACCCGGTGCCGACGGTAGAGTCCGGATGGAAGAAGATTGGCGGGCGCAGCAAGGGTGCCGGCGCCCCCCTTCGCCCACCCCCACTGGAGGGAATTACGCGTGCGCAAGACGAAGAGACTGGTCGCCATTGCCCTGTTCGGTGCACTTTCGACGGTGTTGATGTGGTTTCCGAAGTTCCCACTGCTCCCGCAGGTCCCGTTCATGTCCTACGATTTCAGCGATGTTCCGGTGTTGATCGGTACCTTTACCCTGGGCCCCGCCGCCGGCTTTTTCATCACGACCATCAAGAACGTATTGTATTTCATCACCCGCGCCCGGTCGGGCCCCATCGGCAGCTTCATGAACTGGAGTACCACGCTGGCCTTCATCCTGGTGGCGGGAGCGATCTACTACGCGCTGCGCCCGGATCGGAAGGGTGCGCTCATCGGCATGGGAGTGGGGATCCTCAGCCTGACCGTCGTGGGCGTGATCCTCAACATCTACGTCGCCCTGCCGGCGTGGGGCATCCCGCCGGGCGAGGTGCGTGGCCTGATCACTTCCGCGGTCATCCCGTTTAACCTGCTGCGGGGATTGATCAGCTCCGTGGTCACCTTCCTGCTGCTTCCGCGGGCCATGAAGCTCATCGGGGGCCTCGGCATCGGTGCGTGAGGCGACGGCGGAAACGATTGCCGGTTTTTGAGGAGGTGGCGGATGGCATCGATGCGACGCGTGGCGGTGATCGGTTCCCCGGGGGCGGGGAAGTCCACCCTGGCGCGCCGCCTCGGTGGGCTCCTCGACCTGCCCGTCTATCATCTCGACCGCATGTACTGGGGACCGGGATGGACGGCCACGCCGCGCTCCCGCTGGCGTCGCCGCCACGCCCGCCTGCTGGCCGAGTCCCATTGGATCCTCGATGGGCACTACGCCGATACCCTCGCGGATCGGTTGGCCGCCGCGGATACCGTGTTCTACCTCTGCTATCCCAGGAAGACTTGCATGCGACGCGCGCTGGCACGGGCCTTCGGCCCCGGCGCTCGTCCGGACATGGCACCGGGATGTGCCGCCGGGTTCGATCGCAACCTCCTATCCCTGCTGAGGCGCATATGGCGCTTTCCGGCGCAGGGGGCCCGGCACACCGAGGACCTCCTCGAAAGCGCCGGCACCGGGTTGTGCGTGTTCCGCCTGCGATCTCCCGCGCATACCGAGGCGCTATTGGCAGCACTCGGTGACGGGGAGATCCCGTGCTAACAGTGGGTGCCGGGAAGCGAGGATCGGAACGAGCCGGGTATTCGAGGGCCACCCCTGGCGCGAGGCCCCGATCTGCACACTGCCCCCGGGGGGAAGCATTGCCGGGGGCAGTGTGCGCGCTCCCTTACCCCACGTGCCCCGCGCGGCCGAGCGGGGCACGTGGTCGAAGCAGGGCGTGCCGAATTTGGGTGAAAAGCAGTGCAGATACCAGCACCAGGATGCCACTGATGAACGGCAGCGAAGCGTGGATGTCGAAGGCGAACCCACCCCACAGGGGACCCGCGATTCGACCGAGGCTCATGCAGGATTCGGCCACCCCCATGCTTTGCCCCTGTTCGCCTCCCGCACCCCGGGACACCATCGCCAGGGCGGATGGCTTCAGCAGCGCGTTGCAAAGCACCAGGATTCCCATGGACGAAAAGGTCGTCGCAAACGATGCCGACGCCAGGACCAGCATAAACCCGCCGGCGTTCCCCGCCATGGCGAGGGCGATCAACCGACGTGCCCCGAGTCGCCGGGTGAGCGGGCCCACCAGCACACCCTGTGCCAGGGCGTACATGGCGGCCATGCCGGTGAGCAGGGTGCCCACTTGCCCGGGATCGTAGGCGAAGCGCGCGATGGCGTAGAGCCCGTATACGCTCGAGAAGATCGTCTGCGCGAAGATGGCGACGAAGGCCACCACCAGCCCGAGCGAGGCGGGTCCCCCGAGCGCCCTTCGCAGTCCGGCCAGGTTGGGCAGGCTCTCGCGGAGGTTCCCGTGTGCCCGTCGGTGTGCCGGGGAGAGGGATTCCGGGAGGGCGAACAGCACCAGCAGGAAGGTGATCCCGGCCAGGCCCGCCGCCACGCGAAACGGCGTGACCAGGGAAGCAGTGGCGAGTAGTCCGCCGAGCCCCGGACCCAGGATGACGCCGAGCCCGATGGCCCCGCCGATGCGACCCATGGCTGCGGCGCGTTCCTCCTCCCCGGTGCGATCCGCGGCGTACGCCTGCGCGGCCGGCAACATGGCCGAGGAAAGGGAGCCTGAGAGCACCTGGGCCGCGTATAGCATCCAGAGCCGGTCGGCCAGCGAAAAGAGCAGCATGGCCGATCCCAGGCCGACCATGCCCAGCAACAGGAAGGGCCTGCGCCCGTAGCGATCCGATAGGCTCCCCCAGGCGGGGGCAAACAACAATTGCGTGATCCCGTAACTGGCGATCAAGAGGCCGAAATGGATCCCGCGACCCCCGAGGTTCTCGATGAAGAAGGGGAGCACCGGCATGGCGATCCCGTATCCCATCATGACGACGACCAGGCCCGCGAGGAGGATCCAGAGGTTGCGCGTCTTCAACCGTACCACTTCCTTTCCAGGGCGCCTGCGCGCTTTGGGACCCCGGGTGGGACCGGGGCCCGCGCATCAGTCGAGCAGTCGCACCCGACCGGATCCCCCATCTACATGGATGCGTTGGCCATCGCGGATCCGCTCCGTCGCCCCGGCGACACCGACCACGGCGGGAATCCCGTATTCCCTGGCCACCACCGCGCCGTGGGAAATCGGGCCGCCCGTCTCCATCACGATGGCGCCCAGTGACACGAACAGCGGCGTCCAGGCGGGATTGGTCGCCCGGGTCACCAGCACGTCGCCGGGCTTGAGACGGACGCCTTCCCGCGGGGATTGGAGGACGCGCGCCCGCCCCTCGTGCATGCCGGGGGATACGGCGACACCCGGCAGGGTCCCGTCGGCCTCCTCGATCGGGGCGTAGATGCTCTCTCCCGTGCTGGCGAGCACGCGCGGGGGCTGCATCCGCCAGGCGCGCGCGTGGGCGGCGCGGTTCTCAGAAGCGATGCTTCGCAGGTCGGCGCCCGCGCGCACATCCTCGGGCCGAAGGAAGAAGATCTCTTCTGCACGCTGCAGGGTCCCTTCGGATACCAAATCTTCGCCCATCTCCCGAAGCGTCCGCCGGGCCCTGTCGTACAGGCGGGTCAGCACGAACTTGGATTCCTCGCGGAGGCCGAATACCGAGCGGTATTCGCGAAGGGCGTTGGCGACCCGCGTGGCCTTGCGCCCGGCCCCGGCGGCGGCGAGATCCTCCCGGATCCGTTCGATGGCCCGCTCCGCGTCCTCTGCACCGCGGTAGAACGCATCGAGTCCCGCCCGGTAACTCTGGTTGTCGATATAGGCCCGTACCAGGTCGCATACGTATTCTGGCTCCTCCCACCAGTTGGGGACCCCGACGTCCACCTCCTGGATGGACCGGTGCCCGTACTGCGAGAGGAATTCGGCGATTTCGGGGTCATCGATGCCCGGCGTCTCCCCACGCCCGTCGTAGCGCTCCGCCAGCTCCATCAACGCGACGCCCATCTCGGTCGTGGTGTTGTGCGGCAATGACTGTCCGATGCGATCGAAGTCGGAGAGGTCGTCCAGGTAGCGTTCGGCGATCCCGCGGGCCTTTTTGTATTTGCCGAAGGAAGCGGCGAGCAGGCAAAGGGTGGCCCAGCCCGAGATCATGAATTCCCCGATGTGCCAAAGGATGATGTCGAGTCGATGCTCGCGATCCCGGGCGCGCGCCAGGTCCTCTTCCATGGCCACCAAGAACCCATCCCATTGCGCCAGCGCCCGCGCGCGGGCCCGCTCCGGGAAGAGTCTTCCGTAGAGGACATTTCGCACCATGGGAAACCCGATGCGAAGAAAGGGTACGAGGTTTCCGATGATCCACCGGGTCACCCGGCTCGGCTCGGCCGTGATGGCCTCCCGGTTTCTGTGCAAAAACTGCATCAGGGCCCGTGCCGTCATGGGCTCCTGTTCGGCGAACAGGTCGTTTTCCAAGACCTTCTCCCAGTTTTTCTCCTCGCGCAGGAGGTCGGTCATGTCGAAGAAGACCCGGCCGCCGAGCACCTGGCACCACCACAGGTCGTCGGGGGTCCGGATGTTGCGATCGAAGCGGCGGGCGGGGTTGACGAAGGTCTGGAGGAAGCATGCCTCGCCCATGGGTGTTAGGGGCTCGTGCATCCCCTGCGAAAGCAGCCCGAAGTTGACGAATGCCCGAAGGCCCGGCCGCCCCGGGATACGCGCGGGCCGGGGATAGAGTGAAGTGATGGGACGGGCCTGGACCAGGAAGAATTCCCCGCCCCGCTCGGCCCACTCGATGTCCTGGGGTGTGCCGAAGTGTTCCTCGACCAAGAGGCCGAGGCGGTAGAGCCGATTGACGCCGTCCGTATCCAGGGTGGCGGCCCGGCGCATCGGCCCTTCGACGGCGCTGTCGTAGACGTCGCCCACGACACCCACGGTCATGGTGTCCTTGTCCGCGATGGTTTCCTCGAGGATGCGGCCGTCCTCCTTGTCCACGATCCACTGGTCGGGGGTGACATCCCCCGAGACGATGGCTTCGCCCAGGCCCCAGGACGCGTTGAGGAGCATCCGGTCCCGGCGGCCGTTTACCGGGTTCGCGGTGAAGAGGATTCCCGCGCGCCTCGCGTCCACCATCTCCTGCACCACGACGGCGTGGGCCAGGTCGGCATGCCCGATGCCCTGCTTCATGCGGTAGGCCAGCGCGCGCTCATTCCAAAGCGACGCCCAGCAACGCCTGACTTTCTCCAGGAGATCGTCACAGCAGCTGACGTTGAGATACGTCTCGTACTGGCCGGCGAAGGAAGTGCCGGGCAAGTCTTCCGCCGTGGCAGAGGAACGCACCGCCACCGGCGGACCGCCGAGGGACGTGTACGCCCGCTCGATCGCGTCGCGAATCGCCTTCGGCATGGAACCCGCGGCGAAGTGCGCCGCGATCTTTTCCGCCGTCGCGGCGATCTGCGGGGGTGCATCGGGGTCGATCCCGGCCACCAGCTCCTCGATGACTCCCGCCAGGCCGTTGGCCGCGACGAAATCGCGGTAGGCTCCGGTGTGCACGATGAAGCCCCCGGGCACGGGGATGCCCGCGCGGACCATTTCCCCCAGGTTGGCGGCCTTTCCCCCGACCGTCGCGAGGTCATCCCTGCCGACGGCATCGATTGCGTGGATGTATTTGGCGGTCGTCATCGCGGATCGCTCCCCTTCGTCGAATCGCGCTGCCTGGTTCCTTGTGTGCTGCCTGGTTGCCATCTTCGCCTGGACCATGGCCATCACCCTCTCCCTGGAGTCGTCTTCGATTCGCATTTTGCGCACAGGGCGACCGGTTCGATCCCCGAGTCCCGGAGGCGGAGGATCAATCCGTAGAGTGCCGGGGTATCGGGGAGTTCGCCCCCGAGGACCGATCTGTCGCCGCCGGGGTGCGCGAGGGAGCAACCGACTTGAAGGGAGTCCCCCATCCAATCCTCGAGCGGGCCGCCGAATCGGATATGGACCGACCACGTCCGCCCCTGCTGTTCTTCTGCCGATTCACTACGGTGTCGGCTTGCCATTTCGATCGCCTCCCAAGACGACGGGTTTGCCGTCGATGCGGCTTCGGAACCCGGGACGTGCGGTCCCGGTGTCTTCATGCTAGCGGTCGCCGGACCCGTGGGGACCCGACAAAAGTCGGGTTGGGGGTAAGGTGTGCGGGGATGGGTCCCCGGGTAGCGCGCAGGGTATGGGGTGGGCGGGACAGAATAGGGAGAAGGTCGGGAGGCGACCCCATGAACGGCAATATCCTGCGCATCAAGACGCGCATCCCACCCATGCGCGGCAATATCCTAAACCGGCCGCACATTCTCGCAAAGCTCTCGCGTGGCCTGCTGGTGGACGGGGGCTTCACGCGCGCCCTGTCCCTCCTGTCCGCTCCGGCCGGGTTCGGCAAGACGACGCTGGTCCGTGCGTGGATGCACGCGCACGAACCCGGGGTCTCCTGGCTCAGCCTCGATCCCGGGGACGACGACTTCCTCACCTTTTGGAGCTATCTCATCGCATCCCTTCAGGCACGGGATCCTGCGCTCGGACGCGGTGCGCTGGAGATCCTCGAGGACGTGGGCCCGTCGGAAGATCACGCGCAGTTCCTCGTACCCCTGCTCAACGACCTCCTTTCCCGGGGGACGACCACGTTCGTGGTGCTCGACGACTACCATTGCATCGATGATGCATCCATCCACCGGGCGATGGCCTTCTTCATCGAGCACCTGCCGCCCGCGGTCCACCTGGTCATCACGACCCGATCGGATCCGCCCTGGCCCCTCGCGCGGTGGCGTGCCCGGGAGCAGATGGCCGAGGCGCGGTTGGATGCGCTCCGGTTTCGCGAGGACGAGGTGCGGGCATTCCTCGAGGACCGTGGGGTCGCAGCCCTCGGGGAAGCGCACATCCGGGCGCTGCAGGAGAGGACCGAGGGCTGGCCCACGGGACTGCAACTGGCCGCGGTCTCCCTCGCCGAGACCCCGGATCCGGAAGGTTTCATCGATCGTTTCACCGGCAACCACCGGCACATCCTGCACTTTTTGCACGCGGAAGTGTTGTCGGGCGTGGGCGTTGATGTCCGGGATTTCCTCGTCAAGACTTCCATCCTGCGTAGGCTGTCCCCGGGATCCTGTGAGGCCGTCACGGGCCGCGGGGATGCCGCCGCGATCCTCGAGGACCTGGTGCGGGGGAACCTGTTCACCATCCCCCTGGACCACGCGCACGGGTGGTACCGCTACCACCCGCTCTTCGGCCAGCTGCTCCACCACCAGCTTCAACGCGAGTGGCCCGATGCGGTGGAGGGTTTGCACGAGGCGGCCGCGCAGTGGTACTCCGCCCACGATGAACCCGACGAGGCGGTGCATCACGCGCTGTGCGCGAATCGGGCGGCGCTGCTTGGGGACCTGGTCGATCGCCACTACCACCTGTTCATGCGCCGTGGGTCCGCGACACTCAACCGGGTGCTCAATCGCCTGCCCGACGAGGCCGTGCATCGGCACCCCCGCCTCGCCGCCCACGGAGCCCTCTTTCACCTGGTGTACGGGGGCAGGGACAAGGCGGAGGCCAGTCGCAGGGCGGCGGCGCGGCTGGGCTACCATGATCCGGACGAAGACCGCGAGTATCGCGGCATCCTGTCGGCGATCGACGCCTACTTCTGCGTGTATGCCGACGACTTCGGGGGCGCCCGTCGGGCCGCCGAGGAGGCGCTGGAGCGCCTGCCGGCCCACAACCATTACTGGCGGATGAACGTCGGGATCTACGCCGGCGACGCCGCGCTTTTCGCCGATGATCCCACCGCGGCCCTTCCGCATTACCTCGAAGCCCATCGCAACAGCCTGGCGCTGCGGGACGAGGGTTCGATACTGGCCGCCGGCACCGCGTTCAAGGTGGCCACCGCCCTGTATGGGCGGGGCCAGGTCGAAACCGCCGAAAAGATGCTCCGGGAGACGCTGGCGGCCGCCGCCGAGCGGGGCTTCGAGGGCGTGGCCCGCCTCGGGCTGCTGTGGGGATTGCGCGGGGAGCTGCTGCGCGAACGGGATCGGCTCGACGAGGCGGAGGAATGCCTGGCGCGCGCCATGGCCCTGAGCGAGGTCGAGTCCCCCTCCTTGGCCTGGAATACCCTGCATCTGGTGGCCCTGGAAAACTCCCGCGGACGGTGGCAGAGGGCGCTGGATGCCCTCGGGACCATCGATCGGTTGGACGCGGAGAAGCGGTTGCCGCGCTTCGTCATGGGACGCGCTCGCGCGTGGGAGGCCCGCATCCTGGGTGAGCGGGGCATGACGGTGCGGGCGCGCGAGATCCTCGCCGGCGAGGGGGTTATGCCGGGCGAAGCGGTGAGCGATGGGAAGGCCGACGGCTTCCTGGTCCTCGCGGAGACCATGATCCGGGATGGCTCCGATGCGCGGGAAACCGGCCGGATACTCGATGCCCTCGCGTGCCGGGCGGATTCCGGGGGTAATCACCCCCTGCTCCTGCGGACCCTGGTCGCCCGGGCGCTTCTCGCAGGTGGATCGACTCCGCACCTGGCACGTGCCCTCGCACTGGGGTGGGAGGGTGGCTTTCTCCGGGCATTCCTCGATTTCGGGTTCCCGTTGCGCGATCCCCTGCGCGAGAGCGCGGCCGCCCCTTCAACCCTGTCCCCCGGGGTACGGCGCTACGCGGAGGACATCCTCCTCCGCCTGCATCCAGCGCCCGCCCGTTCCCCGGACCATGACCGCGTTTCAAACGGCGGCGGATCCCGCGGGGATGGCGCAACCGGGCTGGTGGAGCCGCTCAGCGATCGCCAGCTCGAGGTCCTGCGTTTGATCGGCGAGGGCCTTTCCAACGAGGAGGTCGCGGATCGCCTCTTCCTTTCCGTGGGGACGGTGAAATGGCATACCAGCAACATCTTCGGGCGCCTGGGCGTGAAGAATCGCACCGAGGCGGTCGCCCGCGCCCGCCAGCTGGATATCATCGACGGGACGTGAATAGCCGGTGTGCACGCGCTTTCGCCGTGCGGGAAGGATTTCCCCCGCGTCATCGGTCATGGGCCGGGGTTTTCCCGCGGGGCGAGGGGATCTCTCCGGTGGCTGCACCGGGTGGCTGTTCGATGGAAGGAACCGGTCCATCCGCCGCAGTGGCCGATGGACCGGATGAAGGGTTTTCGCATCGTGGTGTCGCGCTACGCCGTCCCGGCCTCGCCCGGGACATCGACGACCTGTGTCTTTCCGAACTTGTCCCCGATCCGGCGACCCTCGGAATCCGTCAGCACCAGGATGCACTCGATGATGCCGAGCACCAGTCCCACGATGGGACCGATCACCCAGCCCAGGACCGGGATGACCATGATGAGGGTTCCGATGGAGAGGGGCAGGTTCCGCCGGATGGACGTCGCCCAATCCACGTAGTCGCCGTTTTCGAGCATGGCGACCTCGATGCTCATGACCTTCTTGCCGATGCTCCGATTGCGGAAATCTTCGTTCTGGGTCAGTTCAAATATCAGGGCGTCCTTGGTCAGGTAGTATCCGGCGCCGAGTAGTGGGCCGATGATCGGGATGAATGAAGGCAACGACATGATCAGGCCGTCGATGAGCGCGGCGACGAATCGCTTTACGAGATCGGCTTTGGGCAAGACAAACACGTCCTTTCGAGTATGTCGACATCCGATGACCGCGCATCATCGAGAGGGGTGGGGCGGTGTGATCCGCCCGCGGTTGCCTGTCATGATGAGGAAGTCGTCGATTTCGTCGAGATGCCGGGCGACGCGCGCCCGGTGTACCCCGAAAGCGAGGACTTGACGCTCTCGATGCAACGACATGCGGCCGGGGTGCGACTTCGCGACCCATGCGGTGATGTACGGATGCACGTTCCCCAAGCCTTTCCACGGTGGCTCGGTATATCCTTCCTCCACATCACCGCCGATGGTGATTTCGGCATAAAGCAATCGACAAAAATGCAAAAACGGTGTTTGGGGCGGCGCAATAACCGATTTAGTTTACAGTGCTGGATAGCCGCCTGTAGGCTGTGGGTGTACGCGACGCCAGTGGCCGGGTCACCGGCAGACCGAATGGTGTCGCTGGGAGGAGGAGCGCGCACATGCGGGTGAAGCGATATGCTTCTGTCGCGACTCTGTCCGCACTCTTGATCGGGGCAATGATATTTGCCGGGGGATGTGGTTGGCTCCCGTCGATGGAGGACATCCTCGATCGGGTACCGGATGCCGCTGAGGAGACCCTTGCGCCCGACGAGGGCGAGCCGGTATCGGACGAAGCGGAAGAAGATCCCCAGCCCGAGGCCGACGAGCCCGATGATGAAGAAGCCACGGATCCATCGCGCAATGATGCCGAGGGCGAAGTGATGATCGATGATTGGTATAATCCGCGTGAAATCTCAGATTTGCTGGATACGTTTGAGCGCTTAGAATGGATTGGGACAGACGTCGATGATGGAGCGGAGGGCGAACCTACGCCCGTACGCTACCGGGTGGAAGGGGTCGAGCAGGTAGAGGGCGCCGAAGCCACACGGGTCAGCCTGAGCCTGGATGAAGATCGTCTCGAAGTGTGGTTGGATGAGGATCGAGAGGTGGTCCAGGCACGGGTAAACGAAGACATGGTGCCCTCCATGGCGCTGGACTCGATGTTGTCTCCGATGCTGGAGGTGGCGTTCGCACCGTTTGCCGTGATGGAGCGCATCGACGTCGAGGGCCTGTTGCGCGGAAGCGGCGATTATGGTTGGGACTGGGAAGTCATCGACAGCGCCGGGGAGCAAATCGGCGACATGCGCGCCGAGGTCACCACCATACGCGTCGATGTCGGTCCACCCTACGTCCCCGAGGGTGAAGAGGCCTGGGTGGAGTGTGGCGTCGCCGACTTCGGGGATTTCCAGATGCTGGTGCAATGGGAACATAAGGAAGCAACGGCGAGCGAAGAATACGGGATCACCCTGGAGGTGCAAGAACTGGTCCCCCGGTAATGTCGCACGGGCAGATGTCCCGATCGCGCGGACCCAGGCGGCCGGCCACGGGATGACGGCAGAGCCGCATGCGAGGACGGTGCGGGCGGGATTTATGCCCTGATCGCGGGAGAATTCGACAATGGGCGGGGCGGTGTTCCGCGGGAATGCCGCCCCTTGTTGTTGGGATCTCGGGCGTGCGCCGATCCCCCGCCTTCGGGGCGATGGTCTTCGGCCATGGAGGAAGCCTGCGCCTCGCCGCGTCCGGGGTGAAGAAGCGGAAGGTGTGTCCGGTGGGCGTTTAACCGGGGTATCGCGGGGAAGATGAAGGGGGAGGGAGGTGTCGGGCGTGACGCGGAACCGGATGCGGGCGGGGTCTGGCTGGCTTTTCGCGGCCGGAGCCCTGGTGCTCCTCGGCCTCTGGCGCGGAGAGCACCTGGATGTGTTCACCAAGGCCATCACCCTGTGCCTCGAGTGCCTGGGTCTTCGGTGAGGCGAAGAAGCCGGCGTCCCCTCGTGCAGTGGCTGGCTGCCATCGGGGCGAACGCGTACATCCCCGGATGGATCCTGGGCCAGATTTACCGGGGACCGTTGAAGATGGGTTGTGTGCCCATCCTCAATTGCTACTCGTGCCCCGGTGCCCTGTTCGCGTGCCCGGTGGGTGCCGCGCAAAACGCCGCCGCCCGGGGAACCCTTCCCTTTTACGCGGTGGGAGTCGTGGCCGCCGCGGGTGCGCTCGCGGGGCGGCTGCCGTGCGGATGGCTGTGCCCCTTCGGCCTGTTCCAGGATCTCATCCACCGGTTGCGGGGTCGCCGGCGCGCGATGGCGTTGCCGCGTTCGCTGGGCTGGGTGAAGTTCGCCGTGCTGGCTCTCCTGTTGCCCGCCGCGGCCATTCCTACCGGCGCGGCGGACATGGGTTACGAGCGCTTCTGCACCTACCTTTGTCCCTCGGGTACCCTGATGGCCTCGGTCCCGCTCCTGGCGGTGGATCCCACGCTGCGCACCCTGGCGGGTCCTCTGCTCGGCTGGCGGTTTGCCCTGCTCTTTCTGGTCATCGGGACGGGGATCTTTCTCTATTACCGACCCTTCTGCCGCGTGCTCTGTCCGCTGGGTGCCGGCCTCGGCCTGGGCAATCGGCCCTCGCTTTGGGCCGTAGGGCATGATCCGCGGAGGCGCACAGATTGTGGCGCGTGTCGCGCCGCTTGCCCTGTGGCGCTGGATCCCACCGCGGGGGGTACGGATACCGCGGAGTGCATTCGCTGCTTGCGGTGTGCCGAGGCATGTCTGCCGAAGAGCCTGCGGTTTGGCCTTCGCAATCGCATCGAGGGAGGTGATGCAGGATGAGCAAACCGACGCGATACGGGTCGCTACTTTGTGTACTCATGTTGTGCGCGGGTATCCTCTTCGCGGGTTGCGGTGACACGCCGCGCCCCGAGGAAGGGAGCCCCGCCCCGCCGGTGGAACTGGAAGACACCGAGGACGGGAACCAGGTCCGCTTTCCCGCCGACTGGGAGGGACGGGCGGTGGCCGTCAGTTTTTTCTCCCCGGGCTGACACGCCTGCGTGCAGGAAGTCCTGCAGTTGCAGGACGTGATCCCCGCATGGCGCGATCGCGGCTTCGACGTGATCTTCGTCACCCTCTCTTCACCGGACGCCATTCGGCGCTTCCGCGAGGCGCGCGACGTCGACCACATGGCGACCTATCAAGATCCCGGGGGTGCGATGCACGAGGCCTACTCCGTGCGGGCAGTCCCCACGACCTTCATTCTCGATACCGAGGGGGTGATCCGGGAGATCACCCTGGGCTGGTCCTCGGGTTCCCTGGATCAGCTGCAGTCCTGGGTGGATCGGCTCGCCCCGGAATCCTGAGGGGCGGGCGGCCCGATGCCGGCCGCGCGGGCACCGACGGCCCGGATCAGGCGAAATAGGCCCACACTCAGTGCGGTGATAACCGGGACCAGGATGATCCCGCCGATGTCGGGGGCCATGGTCACAAATAGCGACCAGGTGACGCCCCGCCCGATGATGGATTGTGCGGCCACCGGGAGGCCGACCAGGATCGCGAGTGCGCCGCCGAGGGGCAGCAGGATGTCCCATTTCCCGTATTGGCTCGGTGCCTTGGGCCCGCCCGGGCCCGGGCGCACCAGCCTGAGGGCCGCGCGCACCGACAGCCCGGCGCTGACCAGGAACAGGAACAACAGCACCGGTCCAATAACCCCGAGGGAAATGCCGGAGTCGGGGGGTGTTCCCAGGAGCCCCCCGGCGATGGCCTCCGAAAGCGTGGGACTCACCAGGGCGGTGTAGAGCAGGTGGTTTCCGTTGAGCAGCAGGACGGCGCCGACTTCCTCGTCCGGCAACAGGACCATGTGGGCGGCGTAGTTCTCGAGCGAGCCGGTGTGGGCGAGGGCCCGGTGCCCATCGATGGCTTCCACACTCCATCCCAGGGCGTACGCTGGCGGCGCACGAAAGACTGGCGCGTACTCCCACAGTGCCTCGACGCCCTCGGGGGAGAGGATGCGGGCGTAACCCAGGGATCCCTCGCCGAGCAGGGCGGCGGCATAGCGGCCCATGTCCCGGGCCGTGGAGATGATGAAACCCGCCGGCAGGTCGTGGGCCAGGAAGGGTTGTTCGCGCGGAATGGGCCAGCCGAAGAGCGAGCCGTGGCCCGTGGCCAGCCCGGCCTCTCTGGCGGCTTCGGGATCGGTGAAGGTATTGTGCATCCCGAGGGGCTCGAACAGGTAGCGCTGGAGATACCGGCCGTACGCCAGCCCGGAGACTTCCTCGATGACGCGCCCGAGGACACTGTATCCCGCGTTGAAGTAGCTGTACTGCTCCCCGGGGGGCGCCACCGGTTGCAACCGGGCCAGGTCGGCCACGGCGTCGTCGAGTTCGGCGTGGACCGGGAGGGAGGGCACGTGACCGGCGTCCGATAGACCGCTGGTATGGGTGAGCAGGTGGCGCGGTGTGATGCGCTCCGAGACCTCCGGATCGGCCACGGTGAATTCCGGCAGGTATTCGACCACCGGGGCGTCGAGGTCCAGCAGGTCGCGCTCCACCAGCTGCATCACCGCGACCGCGGTGATGGGCTTGCTCAGGGATGCAATGTACATGGGCGTATCCGGAGACATGGGCGTATCGGGCGCGGCATTCCCCCGGGCGAACAGGTGCACGCTCCCGTCGGCCCGCGCGACGGCGGCCGCACCGCCGGGAAGACGATGCCGGCGGAGCTGATCGGCCAGGAGGGCATCGATGGCGTCGGGATCGATCTCGCGGGCGGGCGCAGCCCGCGCCTCGGGGATGCCCCCGAGGAATAACAGCAACACCATCGCCAGCCCCACCAGTGTTTTCTTCCAGCGTTCCCCCATTTGTTCCCCTCCAGTGCATGGTCTCGTCATCCCCCTATCCTATTGGCTACCGGCCGGGCGAGCTCCTACCCGGCGGTGCATCCGTTTCTCCCTTGCGTACGTGCCGGAGAAAACCAGATCGATGCAGGGTTGGGCGACCCCGACGGTTAAATCCCTAGTGCATGCAGATCACCGTGTATCGACCGCCGACCCCGGTGCACCGGAAGACGGGCCGCCGGGGCGGTGATTCCGATGGGAGGGCGGGATATCGGTGAGACAAAGCCATCGCTACCGGGGTAGCATCCTGGGCCTCGCCGCGGGTGACGCGCTGGGTGCCCCGCTGGAATTCTCGGATCCCGAGACGTTGACCCCGGTCTCCGACATGATCGGGGGCGGGCCGCACGGGCTGCCCCCGGGTTCCTGGACGGACGATACCTCCATGGCGCTCTGCCTCGCCGTGAGTCTCATCGAGGCCGGGTTTGACCCCCGCGACCAGGCGCGGCGATACCTGCGCTGGTACCGCCGCGGTTACCTCAGCAGCACGGGGGAGTGTTTCGACATCGGCAATACCACCCGGGCCGCCCTGGAACATTTCGAGACCACCGGCGAGCCCTTCGCCGGCTCCACTGACCCCCGGGCCGCCGGCAACGGATCCATCATGCGCCTCGCGCCGGTACCGCTTTGCTATGCCCGGGATGCGCGGCGGGCCATCCACCTGGCCGCCGAGAGCTCCCGGGTCACCCACGGGACGCGGGAGGCGCTGGACGCCTGCCGCTACCTGGCCGCGCTCATCCTCGGCGCCCTCGGCGGTGCGCCCCGGGAGACGCTGCTCTCGGAGGGATACACCCCGGTCCCGGGTCTTTGGGAGGAGCAGCCCCTGGCACCCGCGATCGCGGCCGTGGCCGCCGGCTCCTTCCACCGCCGGGAACCGCCCGAGATCCAGGGCTCGGGGTATGTGGTGCGGTCTTTGGAGGCCGCGCTATGGGCCTTCGCCACCACCGACAGCTTCCGGGAAGGTTGCCTGCGCGCGGTGAACCTCGGCGATGACGCCGATACCACGGGCGCGGTGTACGGGCAGCTGGCCGGCGCCTACTACGGGGTGGATGCCATACCCGCGGAGTGGATCGAACGGCTATACTGGCGCACCTTCCTGGAGTCGGTGGCGGAAGAACTCCTGCGCTGTGCCGTCGAGGATTGCGCACCCGCCCGCGAGGAGGATATCGCGGACAACATCGAATAGCACCACGGCGATCGAAGCGATGTATTGGGAGGGATATCATGTCCTGCATTTTCTGCGAGATGATCGAGGGGGAGGCCCCGGCCAGCGTGGTATACCGGGACGAGGACGTGTTCGCGGCACTCGACATCGTGCAGCCCAATCCCCACAAGGTGTTGGTCATGCCCACCCGCCACGTGCCCGACCTCTATACCCTGTCGGAGGGGGAAGCGGCGGCGCTTTTCGCGGTGGTTCCGAGGATCGCGCGGGGTATTCGGCGGGCCTCCGGCTGCACCGGTTTAAACATCCTGCAATCCAACGGGCGCGATGCCGGACAAACCGTCTTCCACCTGCACATCCACCTCTTCCCGCGCTTTCGGGATGATGGCGTGCGCTTCGACTGGTCCGGCGAGATGCCGGAACGGGATGTCCTCGATGACATGGCCCGCGACATCGCCCGCGCCATGCAGGCCGACTCGTCTTAACCGAAGAGTACGTCCTCGAGGGCATCGGGGTCGAGGATGGTGATGGTGTCACCCGAGAATGTAATGAGGCCATCGGCCCGCATGCGCCCGAGCTCCCGGGAGAGCGAGGGTCTTGAAACGCCCAGTTCCTCGGCCAGGGCGCGCCGGGAGACCCCCAGGCGCACCTCGCGGGACGTCCCATCGCGGGAGAGGTCGAGGATGCGGGCGGCCAACTTCTGGCGGATACTCCCGTGAGACAGGTCCTGCAGGCGGCGGTTGAGCATGAGGATCTTCCCCGAGAGCAGGCCCAGGAAGTTTTCCAGGAAACGTTCTTCCCGGCGGCAGAGGCGAATGATCTCCCCGGCCGGGATGAACATGATGATGGTGTCGGCGGTGGCCGTGATGGTGGCGGGATACCGCCGGCGCCGGGAAAATACCAGGGCCTCGCCGAACACCTGGCCCGGCTCGAGGCGATCGAGGGTCTGGGCACGCCCCGAGGCCATCACCTTCTGGATTTCCACGCTTCCCCGCAGAATGAGCCCGATGTGCCCACAACGTGCCCCCTCGACGGCCACGGGGGTCCCCCGCTCGAAGGTGGACATGCGATGGGGCAGTGCGTCGGTCAGGGCCACGATCTCGGCCGGGGTATATCCCTCGAATAGTACGGTATCCTTCAACCGGTCGGCGATGCTCGCCGGCACGCCAATCACCCTCCCCCGTAACAAATGTTACCGATCGCGGAATCTCCCCCCATTATAATGCAGGGCAGAGTTGGAGGGGAGGTGGTCGCCCTGCGGCGCACCATCATCGAAATCGACGAGGATCAGTGTAACGGTTGCGGGTTGTGCGTGGATGCCTGTCACGAGGGTGCCATCGAGCTGGTGGAGGGCAAGGCCCGGCTGGTTTCCGACGCGTATTGCGATGGACTCGGGGATTGCCTGCCCGAGTGTCCCACGGGGGCCATCCGGTTGGTCGAACGGGAGGCAGCGCCCTTCGATGAGGAATTGGTAAGGGCGCGGCAGGCCGCGCGCGCCACCGAATGCGCGGGGGGATGTCCCGGGATGGCGGCCATGGCCCTGGGGATGGATCGTGAACGGGAAACGGGTGACGAAACCGAAGAACCGGCCCGATCGGCCCTCGGGCAGTGGCCGGTGCAGCTTGCGCTGCTCAACCCCGCGGCACCGTACCTGGACGGGGCCCACCTGCTGGTGGCGGCGGATTGCGCGGCCTACGCCCATCCGGATTTCCACGCCGACTACATGCGCGGGCGCATCACCGTCATCGGCTGCCCCAAGCTCGACGACAACGACCGGCAACGGGAAAAATTGGCCGCGATACTCGGTCAAAATGACATTCGCAGCGTAACCGTGGTCCGGATAGAGGTGCCCTGCTGTGGCGGGATCGTATCCGCCACCCGGGCGGCGGTGGCCCAAGCCGGGGGGCACATCCCGTACGCGGAGATCATCATAGGCACGGATGGCCGCGTGCTGACGCCCGCATCCTGAAGGCAAAGAGCGCAGAAGAATTTCCGGCAATGGGAAGGATGGATGATATGAATAGCCGTACGGCGATGTATTGCAACCAGTGCGAACAGGTCGCGAGAGGACAGGCATGTACCCGCAGGGGTGTCTGCGGGAAAGACCCGCAGGTGGCCGGGCTGCAGGACCTGGTCATCTACCAGATGAAGGGGATTGGCTATCTCGGGGCGCGCGCCCTGGAGCGGGCGCTCGACATTCCAGAAGACATCCACGACCTCGTGCAGGAGGCGACCTTCGAAACGCTCACCAATGTCGACTTCGATCCCGATCGCTTCCACCGGTTGCTCGAGGAGGGCGACCAAGCGCGCCGTCGACTCCTGGAGATGGTGGGCACCGACGCCGACACGCCCGCGGCGGCCACCTATGCGCTCCCGGCGGACCCCGATGTCCGCATAGACGATGCCGCCCGCGTGGGTCCCTTGGCGGAAGCCGACCTCGACCCGGATATCCGCTCCCTGCGGCAGACGCTGGTATACGGTTTGAAGGGCATGGCGGCCTACGCCCACCACGCCCGCGTCCTGGGCGAGACCGATCCCGGGGTGGATGCCTTCTTCTACCGGGGCTTCGATGCCGCGCTCCGCTCTGAAGACGGGGAGGCCCTGCTCGGCTTACTGCTGGAGCTGGGCGAGACCAACCTGCGGTGCATGGAGATCCTCGATACCGCCAATACCCGCAATTTTGGCCACCCCGAGCCGACCTCGGTTCCGGTCACGGTGAAAGAAGGACCCTTTATCGTGGTGTCGGGCCACGATCTCGCGGATCTTCGGGATCTCCTGGAACAAACCGAGGGCCGTGGCATCCACATATACACCCACGGCGAGATGCTGCCCGCGCTGGCCTATCCCGGGCTCAAGAAGTACCCCCACCTGGTGGGCAACTACGGCGGTGCGTGGCAGGATCAGGTCCGCGAGTTCGACGGCATACCCGGCGCCATCCTGATGACCACCAACTGCATCCAGCGGCCCCGGGATTCCTATATGGATCGCATCTTCACCACCGGTCCGGCCGGCTTTCCCGGCGTGGCACACATCCCCGAGGTCGACGGCCAAAAGGACTTCACCCCGGTGATCGAAAAGGCCCTGACCCTGGGCGGATGGGACGAGGACGAAGCGGAGCAGCGGATTACGGTGGGTTTCGGCCATAATGCTGTCATGGGCGTGGTCGGCGACGTCATCGATGCGGTGAAGTCCGGAGACATCCGCCACTTCTTCCTCGTGGGCGGTTGCGACGGGGCGAAGCCCGGCCGCAACTACTACACGGAGTTCGCCGAGAGGGCCCCAAAGGATACTGTGATCCTTACGCTGGCGTGTGGCAAGTTCCGCTTCAATAAGATGGACCTGGGCGACATTGGCGGCATCCCGCGCCTACTCGACATCGGCCAGTGCAACGATGCCTACTCCGCCGTGAAGATCGCGGAAGCCCTCGCGGATGCCTTCGCGTGCGACATCAACGCGTTGCCGCTGAGCATGATCCTATCGTGGTACGAGCAGAAAGCCGTGGTGATCCTGCTGACGCTGTTGGCCCTGGGCGTCAAGAACATCAAGCTGGGCCCGTCGTTACCCGCCTTCCTGTCCGAAAACGTCCTGAACACGCTGATAGAGGCCTACGATATCGCACCCATCACCGACGTGGATCGCGACCTGGCCGAGATCCTCGGATAGTTTCCATCGCACCCACCCCACGGGAGGTGCCCGGATCTTCGAGGGCGGGCACCTCCCGCGTGATCACCCCTTTACCGGACCCAATTATTTCGGGATACTAGATGATAGTCTCGTGAGGGGGGATTCTTTGCGCGCCGAACACCGGGCGGAAGCAATGGGTACCGATCGCATCAGTCGTCTTCTGGTGCGCTTTTCCCTGCCCGCAACCATCGCCATGCTGGTGATGGCTTCCTACAATATCGCGGATACCATCTTCGTCGGTCGCCTGGGCAGCGAGGCCCTCGCGGCCCTGTCGGTGGCCTTTCCCGTGCAGATGCTTTTTGGGTCCGTCGGGATCGGGACCGGGGTCGGGGCGGGCTCTTTGATCGCGCGCTCCCTGGGGGCGGGGGATCGTCGGGCGGCCGCCCGCACCGCCGGGCAGGTGTTCTTCCTCACCGGCCTTTTCGGGATCCTGACCGCGGGTCTTGGCCTGGCCTTCCTCGAGCCACTGCTGGTGGCTTTCGGTGCCACGCCGGAGATCCTCCCGCAAACCATGCAGTACATGCAGGTCGTCATCATGGGCTCGGTGTTCCTCTTCGGCATGATGATGATGAACAATGCCGTCCGCTCCGAGGGAAACCCGGTGTATTCCATGAATGCCATGATCTTTTCCTCGGTGTTCAACATCGCCATCGATCCCCTGTTCATCTTCGCCCTCGGCATGGGGATTCGCGGGGCGGCCGTCGCGACGGTGATCGCCAAGGTGTTGGGCTTTGCCATCCTCCTTCACTACTACGTATCGGGCAAGAGTGCTTTTCGCATCGGCACCATGGACCTTCGGCCGCACGTGCAGACGATCGTCGAGATCTACCGGGTCGGGCTTCCTTCTCTGCTGATGATGCTCGCCACCAATCTCTCTCTGGTCGTGGTGAACAACCTGCTCGGGGTCTTCGGCTTCATTCCCATCGCCGTGATGGGATTGATCATGCGGCTGCAGCAGTTCGCGTTCATGCCGGTCATCGGGGTGGCCCAGGGGCTGCTTCCCATCATCGGTTACAACTACGGGGCCGGGCAGTATGGCCGGATTCGGGAAGCCCTGCTCAAGGGGGGTGCCGCGGGGACGCTTTTCATGACGGTGATGGGGGTGTTGTTCTTCGCCTTTCCCACGGTTGCCCTCGGAATCTTCACCGACGATCCCGCCATCCTTGACATGGGGATCGGGGCCCTGCGATACATGGTGCTGGCCTATCCCTTGATCGCGGGAATCATGGTATCCCGGACGCTCTTCCAGGCCATCGGCCGCGGTTTACCCGCGCTCTTTCTCGCGCTCCTGCGAGAGGTCATTCTCTATATTCCATTGGTCCTGGTGTTGCCGCGCTTCCTTGATCTCACCGGGATCTGGGCATCGCGTCCGGCCGCGGACGTATTGACCTTCGTCGTGAGTGCGGCGGTGGTGGCCCGGGAGTTCTGGCGGCGCGGCTTTTCCCTCACGGGCGGGGCGGTGGCGGGTGCGGCACCCCAGGGGGCCGTCCCGTCCAACGCCGTGGTGGAACAAGCGGCCGGGGATGATGCGAACGACTGAGCCCGGGAGATCGCGCGACGCCTAGGACAATGGCAACAAATGCGATTTCTGTGGTACGGGGTCGGCAGGGATCCACGCGCCGGCGACTAGGTTCGCGGGTCCGTTTGCCCGCCGCGGCGAAGCCGACAGTAACGAAAAAGCCCCGCGTGCATGCATTACCCTCCTGGGCGATTTGCCTGCCACTGGGGCACCGAGAGCACGATGGTCCGTGCATCCCCCGCATCCCCGTACAACGTCCCGCCGAGGTTCTTTGCCACGGCACGCGCGATCTCCAGGCCGAGGTAGGCCCGTGCCGATGGGCGACCGGGTTGATCTTCCCCCTCCGGCGTGCGGGTAACGGATACTTGTAGGCGACCGTGTTTGAGCGATGCGTGGATAACCAGGGCGGTGCCATGGGATCCCGCGTATCTCAGCAATCCCTCCAGGGCGCAAAGGAAGGCAGGGCCATCGGCCTCGAGAAGCAGGTCACCCCGGGGAACCCGCACGGAG
>PUNF01000138.1 GCA_003552525.1 Clostridia bacterium
AGGCTCGAAGTGCTGGCGATTCTCGGCAATACCGGTCGCGCTAAGTGCGCCCATACTCACGCCGTGATATGCCCGATTTCGCGAGACAACCTTATACTTACCCGTCTTTCCCTTGAGACGCCAGTACTGCCGCGCCATCTTAATGGCGGCCTCGTTCGCTTCCGAACCTCCCGAGGAAAAGAACACCCGATTCATGTTCTCCTGCTTGGTCAGCTGGATCAGCCGATGGGCGAGCTGCAGGGCCGCATCATTGGACATGCCATCGAAGGATGGGAACCAGCTCAGTCGCTTCATCTGTTCGTAGACTGCATCGGCAACTTCCCGGCGCCCATAGCCTATGTTCGCAAGCCACAATGCACCATGAACATCGATATATGTCTGCGCATCTTCCGTCGTTACGGTGGCACCCTCACCGGAAACCACCACGAGGGGTTCCTTGTCCGAAAGGTCCCCCATCTGCGTAAAAGGAGCCCAGTAGTGCTCGCGATAGTAGTTCTGTAGATTTGACATGCTATGCCTCCTTTTTTCGCAACATAGATCCTGCCGATCCCATATTTCACCCGTCTCGCTGCCATTCTAGTGTCCCCCGAGGTGGATTCGGGGTCAAGGTCATACCCGGCCCATCTGCGCAAAAAGGCGTTGCGATGGCGCTCTCCCTACGCCACCTGCGCCTTTGCAGTCGGCCAAAATATCCGGCTCTAGACCGAATCCGTCACTCCCAGCCGCTGGCATGCATCGGTTGGCACTGGCAGAGTAAATCCAGCAGCCAGACGCGATCCCCGGGCCTTTATCATTCGCTTCGATGTCGCGGACAAAACCCGGGCGGGCCGGCCGCCCTTCGCCCGGATTATGGGTTGCGGGAAGCGCGAAGAGCATCCAACCGCACTCGTAGCATGGAATCCTTCATGCTAGAATAAACGGGGGAATAGAGGATAGAGGGTGGTTCTTGTGACGACCAATTTGCCCGAAGATGCCGGGGTCATCGTTGCCGGCTTGAAAACACCGCTAATCCTTCCAAGTGATGATATACGGGGTATTGCAGTAGACGCCACGAGGGACTACGTGCAGGATGGCGACGTCATCTGCATTACCGAATCCGTGGTAGCGCGTTCCCAAAACCGCTACATAACCTGCGACCAACTGGCCCGGGATATACGCAAGAAGCTGGAGCTATCCCCGGGTGATCGGCTTGCCGTCATCAGCCCAATCGTGAGCCGCAACCGGTTCGCGCTCATCCTGCGCGCCATCGCCCAGGCAACCTGTCACGGCCATGTGGTGGTTCAATTGTCCATCCCGGACGATGAGGTGGGCAATAAAGTGGTGGAGGAAGAATTCGCCACGCAACGACTCCGCTTGAAGAGCATCTACAACTCGCTATACGAATTACGCGGCGACACACCACACATGAATGTGCTCATTCGAGAGGTTCTCGCCGCGCTGAAACTGCAAGAGATCGGATACGACGTACTCGCCATACGCAAGATCACGGGCGAAGGCACCGGTGACCTCACCCTCCGCGACACCGATGACCAGACGGTCGTCGCCGAGGTCAGCTTCGGCAATCTCGCCAAGACCGCCGCACGGTCCGTGGCGATTCGCAAGGACACCGGCGCCGATCGCGCACTCGCCATCACGGTGGATCTCGAACGTCAACGCATCAACATCGTGGATGCCGATCGCTTCGCACTCGCCGGCCAGGAGCAGGCGAGCATCGCTGAGTTCCGGTACTCGGATCAGCTCCTGTACTATCGGGATCCCAACTGCATCTATTCCGAGGAGGTCACGCAACGGCGCTTCTCGCACCCCATTACCGGAATGGACTACCCCCGGATGTATCTCGACATCATCCGCAACGAGGGAGCCGGCGGCGAAATCCTGCTCACAAATAACCCCTTGAAGATCTTCGAGCACGGGCTCGTCGATGGCGTGATCATTGGCGCCGTGCACAAGAGTAAACAGCTCAGGGACCTGTTCACCTCTTTCGGGACTCGAACGCCGCTATTGACGATAAGAGACCTGGGCCCAGAGCCCTGGGGTGTCATCGGTTCCAACGCCTCCGACGTGGAAAAGGGCGTTCTGAAGCTGCTGCCCGACAACGCCGACCAGGCCGCGGATGAGATCAAGGCCAGTATTCTTGAGCACACCGGGAAGACCGTGGAAGTGATGATCTTCGGAGACGGGGCGTACAAAGATCCCGATACCGGGATATTCGAGTTGGCCGACCCGCACCCGGCCATCGGGTCGAGCGACGGGCTACGGAGGGCATCGCTACGCCAGGGGACCAAGCTCAAGCTCAAAGTCGAAACCTGGTTCCGACAGGGCTACTCCCGTGAAAAGATCGCTGAGATGGTACGCAGCGATGATAGCGACGTATCGCGGGAGACCCTCGGCACGACGCCGCGCAGTGTAACGAGTATCCTCGGGACACTGGCCGATCTCGCGGCTGGTTCGGCCGATGCCGGTACACCGATCGTGCTAATACGCAACTTCCCGTTGTAACCGCTGTAACGGATACCCGTTGGCGTATCGGAACGGACACCATCAGGTAAGGTACGGGGCCACGGCGCGTAGCAATCGAGGCACGAATTGAAATGGCACGGGTCCCGCGGTTACCTGGCTCACGTTCCCGGCCAGGAGAAGATCCAGGGCGGGGCAGAAGAAAAGCCATGAACCGGTTGAACCAGTATGTCCCACGATTTCGGGTGCGGGGCGGAATGGGGTTAGGATCCGGGGCGGCAGCATCCGCATCATGCCCATGCCGTATTCGATCGGCCACCCGGGACCCACGGGGCTTATCGAAAAATCGAAGCGATTCCACTTGGCAGTCATCAGCCTCCCGGTCGCTGGATCGTCGAAGATCGTACCGTCAAGCAACGCCCTCATGAATGTGATCAGGTCACCTACCGTGCTGAAGGGATCCCCGAAAGACGCCATGGCACGGGGGATATAAAGGGCTTCTCCGGCATGCCAAATCGCGGCCGGGCGAAGCGCCGGCTCAGTGGGCATCCGCTCTACGGGAAACGTTTGCCGCAAGCCCAGGGGTTGGTAGAGCATTTCGTCCAGGACCTGGGGAAGGTGCTTCCCGGTAACCGCCTCAATGACACCACACAATAGCTGGTAGTTCGTATCGGAATAGCGGATGCGCTTTTTCTCGACGGTGGCAGGCTGCGGTGGGAAAAATGGTGAATCAACATCCCGCACGATGTCTACCATGTCCTCGCGTGACCAGGAAGTGTCGCCCTGCTCTAAGATGCATTCAAAAAGGCTCTTTTCGCCTTTTCGCCGGATCTCGATGTAATCCGGCAATCCAGAAGAATGCTCCAGTAGGTTGCGCAGCGTGATTTGATCGGTGTAATCCGTTCCCCTAAAGCGGTGAAGACCCCGCGTGATATTGCCCGGTAGGTATGCGTCCATCGGTCGATCAATGCAGACCCTGCCCTCCTCGTGGAGCTTGAGCGTCACCGAAGCGATGAATAATTTCGTGATACTGGCAATCCAGAAAGGCGTTTCCGCCGTCATCGGAGTTCCATCGATCCTCGCGATACCCCGTGACCCGGTCCAACGATAGGACCCATCCACCTTCTCAACCGCGGCAACGGCATGGTGAATATGTCGACCTGCCGCGAGGCGGTCGAGGTGTTCGTCGAGGATCGCGTTTAGCCCGTCGTCTGCCCGGACACTGCCTCCGGGCGCGGACACCTCTCTGCCCATCACGCCTGGATCGACGCCCCCTGCGATTCGTGTACTGTTGCAGGTTTCTTCGACATGAGCCCAGAAGGCAACTCCTCTCTCGAATCCGAACCATCGGGGATAGTCGGGCATGAAACTTGTCCTCGGCACTCGCTCTATCGACCACACGAACCGGATTGTTCCGACGTGATCGACGAGCCAGAAATGCCGCGAATACTCACGCGGATACACATGATCTGCCCCACACTATCTGGGCGTGATCCGAACCGGTCTCACCCCCGGCGGGTAGCCACGAGGCGGGGGGCCCACGCTGTCGACATGCGGTCCGATCCTCCGAAGAAGATACGCTTTGCCAGCCGAGAATGACTCTTCAACCGGGGAAATGCTCCCGGCTCGGGTGCCAGTGTACCCCTCGGGTCTCGGCCACCGCCACCCATTTGCGGATTGTGCGGAGTCATATTCTTTCACCCCGGACCGGATTCCTGCTCGACCCCCAATCGGGTCGCATACGAAGGGCGCTACATGCCTGCTGAAGCGAGTGCGCTCCAGCAAAACACGCTTCTCGGCGCGAGGGATCACCTCACTTCAGGGCGACATCTATAGGCGAGAAGAAACCGGTGCACACCCCATCACTCCCGGGGGCGCATACGCGGATTACGACGCGCGCTCACCATCGGGCGAACACAGAAGCGACTCCAGGTATACAGCACGAAGCGAGCGAATCTCTAGCGGCATCACGCATGACTGGCGGCGCACTTCGGTCCACCAGGCCCCGCTGGATCGGTTTCGAAGTCGTGATCAACCGATTTCACCGGTGTGCCTGCACCCGGGTAGGATGGGCGAATCGAGGGGTTGCCCCACGATGGGCGTATCTCGATTGCCTGATGGTCATTGACGAAGGCAACCCTCGGCTGCCGACTCCTGTTTGTAGTCGGCCGATTCCCGCGACCCGTCCGCAGGTACACACCCCCAGCGACATCGACAAGGAAGCGGTTCATCGGCGTCGCGTTAAGGGCATGACACCCGGGGCCGACTCCGCCGACGGACGCCGGGAAAGGACTGGGCTACAACTGGCAGTCATACTCTCCAGGGTCAATTCGACATCCGATCAACGCAGGCCCCGGTGTCGCCATTGCCCCTTGGACCGCTTCGCGCAGCGCTTGCTCCGAAGCCACGTTCCACCCGCGAGCCCCAAAACCGGACGCGATCGCGGCATAATCCTTGCGGGCAGAGCGTACGCCGATACGGCAAAAGCCCCTACGGCGTTGCTTGGTTTCAATCAGGCTGAGGGCCGCATCGTCGAACACGATGGTGATGATCGGGAGCTGTTTTCGCACCACGGTCTCCAGTTCATGCATGGTCATGGCGAACCCACCATCACCGGCAAAACAAAGAATCGGTTCGCGGGATGAGGTCGCCAAAGCAGCACCAATTGCGGCGGGCAAACCGTAACCCATGGACGAGAATCCGTTGGTCAGCAAGTATGTTTTCGGCTCATAACTTTCCCAAAGCTGTGAATTCATCAGTTTCTGCGCACCTACATCCGAGGCGAGGATGGTGTCTTCGGGGACCATCTCCCGGACGATCTGCGTGATACGATGCGGGGAGATACCATCCCGGGCATCGGGGAGGTGCTCTCCGCAGACGGCGTCACGGATCGCGGATCGGTAGCCGGCAATCTCTTGCGACTCCCATGCAACTTGATACGCACCATCGGCGAGGGTATCCATGGAATCTGCGATGCGACCGATCACGGCGGCATCGACATCGTATATGCCATCCTCACAGGGGGCGTGATCAATCCAAAGCAGCCGCGTATCCGGACCGATCATGTCCCGCCACCCGACGACCAGCTCCACCTGGTCAAAACCGACGGCCAGCACACAGTCTGAAGCATCGATCAATTCCCGCATTGTGGGATCTGCAGCCATGCCCAATCCTACCGATCCCACCGCCAGCGCCCAATCCTCCGGTATGACACCTTTCACCTTGGGCGTATACAATGCAGGTATGCCTTGGCGCTTGACGAATTGGCGGAGTGCCTTGGTACACGGTGAAGCGTAGATGCCGAGCCCGACAAGCATCAGCGGCCGCTTCGCATCCGCGATCATCGCTTTTGCCCTGGCAATCGACTCGGGGCACGCAACCGCACGGCAACCGAGATCCGCGGGAACCCTCCGGTCCTCGCTGCCCGCCACCTCGGCAGAGGCCACGTCACCGGCCAATGACAAGTGTACCGGCCCGGGGCGACCGCCATACATGGTGCGCAAGGCTCGCTTCATCACGGCTGTGACGTTCTCTGGTGTGACCGTCGCACTCCACTTAGTCACCGTCCGATAGAGCGCATCGGTATCGATCATCTGGTGTGTCATCGCACCCTGGTGCAGGCTGGGCATCTGTGCGGTGATAAACAGAACTGGCGAGCGCTCTAGCATTGCCTGGGCCGCTGCCGAGATCGCGTTCGTGGCCCCAGGACCAAGCGTCGTCAGGCAAACACCCGGCTTGTCGGTCAACAGGCTATAGGCATCCGCCATGAAACCGGCACTGGTCTCGTGATTGGTGAGCACGAATTCAATGCCCCTGGAATGGCAGGCTTGCATGAGGGGTAGCGAGTCTCCCCCGGGTAGACCAAAGATGTGCCGGGTGCCCATTCGCGAAACGAAATCGGCGATAACGTCACTGACGGTTACGACCATGCGGATCTCTCCCTTGCAGCCATTGTATTGTGAAGCGCCCACTTCGTGACCGGATGGACAAATGGGGCGGATTCGCCCGAAGGTGCGTACCTGCCACACGACTTCCTCCCGCATGGACGCCTCTCCTGCCCAGAAGGTGCTCACACCCCCCGAGATCCGGCTTCTCGTAGCCCGGCGCAACGCATGAATGCTCAATATGCGGGAATGATGCATGATAGCAGCTGCGATTGGAGCGATGATATGAGCATGACATACTGGCGCAATCGCATGATCGCATCCATCGCCGCGGGGGCCGCACTCGGTGTGCTATGCATCATCGGCGTGGGTGGACGCCTCGGCTTCTCGGGCAATGTGCTTTTTCTCGGTGCCATGTGGTACAACCGACTATTGATGGGCCTTACCATCGGAGTCGCGGGCGCCTGGATGGAAGGGCGGCCCATGACGCGCGGCCTCATCCTGGGCACGGCGGTGAGTGGAGCCTTTTTCCTTTCGACCGGCTTCCGTGATCCCCTCGGTTTTGCCGCCGGGATGCTCTATGGCATCATCATCGATGCGATAGCGTCGCGGTTTGCATCCGCGAAAACCGCGCGCCATCGGTGAACACTCCGGGGTGCGACACCAAAGAATCCCACCGGGTGCGCTAAGCGCATGGCTCGACCCGGTCAACTCACCACTTGATCTGAAGTCGCAAGTCCGCATCGCGGTACTCCCGATCCCATCGGTCGCGAATCACGTCAAACATCCGCCGCAATTCTGCCACCGGATCGGTGTGGAGATCGACGCGGAGGTTGTGGTAGAAGGTGGGCTGGGGCGAGGCCACAAGTAGCGCCGCGGATTCCTTGCCTCGCTTGTCTCCCCCTGCCTCCTGCCCGCGTTCAAGGCACTCCAACAAGCGTTCCGCCAGCTCCATCGCCTCGCACGTCGATTCGAAATGGTCCGCCATTGCGGACAGGATATCCTCCCCCACCAGCATATTCCCGGCTACCGTGTAGTCCCGCCCGGTGTGGTGCCCGGCCCATGGTACGCAGCGTTCCCCGGTATGGGCAAACACCCGCCCCTGCGCATCGATGCCGTGCACCTGTCGCTCCTCGACGTTCTCATCCTCACCCAACAATGCGGATACGGCACGGTCGACAGGGAGCCCCAGCTCCAACAAGTGGACACCCTTTTGGCCGAGCGCGAGGTTGACCCGGGCCTGGGTCGCAATGGCTCCGTGAAGGTTCACAAACGGCACGCGGGTGGCCACCGCGGGCACTGCCGTGGCCACGGCAATCCCGAATTCGCCGCTACGGCGGCACCGGCCAACGATTGAAAACGTGTTCGCCCAAGCCGTCCCCGTTTCGGTATTTGAATGCATCACGTGCATATCTCCTTCCCCCGGTGATGGATCGCAGATCCACTCGAACCGTTTGATGGACTAAAAATCCGTAACGCCTGTGAAGCGCAGACTCTCAAGACGTATGGCGGGCACCGTTACGGCACCGGGACCCTCCGAGCATCGCTGCGCGATCCCACCAACGTGCGTAACTGTGCCGAGCGCGCGCAAATAGCTATCGGTAAACCGCAGGTTTTTGACGGGATTGACAATCTCCCCGCCCCTTATGAGGAATGTTCCATTTCTCGTCATGCCGGTCATCCATACTTCCCGGGGATCGAGCGGGCGCGTGTAGTGAAAGCTGGTCACGAGCAATCCGTAATCGGTCGCCCGGATCATCTCGTCCACCGATGCCCCGCCCGTGGCCAGGAAGAGGTTCTGGGGCGCAATCTGCCTGCCTCGATCGGGATTGAAGGGTTGCCCCACCGCGGCATGGCCCGTTGACGCCGTCTCATCTATTCTCGCCGAGGTCTGATCATGCAAGGCGCCGTGCGCGACGCCATCACGCACGATGTCCACACGTTTCTTTCGTACACCCTCGCCGTCAAACAGCAGCGGGCGCCCACGGGGATCGAGGCCATCATCGTAGATGCTGATGCTCTCGGGCAATACGGTCTCACCCATCGAGCCGCTGACGAAACTGCGCCCCTCCCTTATCGCATCGGCATCCGCACCCAGTGCCCCGATGAAGCCAACCACGTCGGCGACCGCATACGGGAGCAGCACGACCGGATAATCACCTGCCGGCAGCGAAGCGGGCGACTGGCTTGCCCTGGCCCGTTCGGCTGCCTCCTCGGCCGTCGCACGCGAATCGATCGCCCCGGTGGAGGTCCCATGCGCTTCGGCGACTCCGTAACCATCATTGCAGATCGCGGTAACGCTCAGGTCACAGAAGGTCCTCGGCGCGTACGAGAATAGGCCCCTGCTATTGAGAACGGCACGTTCGATCATCCCCGTGATCGCTCTCCCGTACGCGTCACCACCAGATTTCTCCACGGTGTTCACGGCCGTCTGCGCGGTCGCCATTCGCCACGAATCGGCGGCCTCCTCGAGTGCCGCAGAGTAGCCCGGGATACAGCCTTCGGGGATGTAGCCCGCGTCGGGGCCCGGGAGTGGCCGCGCTACACCCGCGGGAATCCGCGAGAGGTTCTTGGCTTCCAGGGTGACCCTATCGATCATCTTCTCGATGCTGCGACCGGACATTCGGAGACTGACGCTGCGGTGATCATCGGCCAGGTGAACCCGGGCATAAAGCCCGTCCATATCGATGTTCTGGTGCACGTTGCCCGCAGCAAACCGCGCCAGGCCGTAACGGACCCACTCCAGGGTGATCTCCGCATCGTACCCTCCGCTCGCTGCGAGAAGCCGCTGTCCCATCTGGTATATGCGATCGGTACCCATCATGATGTCTTGGACCCCACCTTCAGGCCGCGAAACCTGGCGTGCGAACACCCGTGTGCAACGCGGCCATCCTGCGAAGGTGTGCCCTTGCCGCACGCATAGCCAACGAGTCGCCAGTCATTCGCATCAGCAACCGCATCACATTTACTCCAAAACGATGGCGTCATGTCCGCATATATGGGGTCACGGACCATCTCCCCAATGTTACCGTCCTCGATGATCCATCCGGCCTCGGAGCCGAACTGGAAGTGCATCCTACGGTCATCGATCGACCAACTCCTATTCTGGTCCAAAAGGATTCCTCGATCCGTAGAAGCGATGAGGTCTTGCAAAGAAATATCACCCGGGGCGAGAGAGACGTTGGCCATTCGGACGAGCGGCAGATGGTCGTAGTTGTTGGCGCGCATACACCCCGATGCGCGGGGCACGCCCATCTCATGGGCCGTCTCCCGGGAATGCATGAGACCGACCAATATCCCTTTATCGATCAGCTCTACTCGATGTGCGCGCACGCCCTCATCGTCATACTTGTAAGAAATACGGCTGCCGGGGATCGTCCCATCTGCGTACATGTTCACGTGCTCCGACCCATAACGGTAGTTGCCCACCATATCGGGATGTACGAACGAAGTACCGGCAAAATCGGCCTCGTGCCCGAAAACGCGATCCGCTTCCAACGGATGCCCGACGGACTCGTGGATCTGTAAGGCGAGTTCATTGGGGGCAATGATGACATCGGTGACCATTTCCGGACAGGGTGGGGCACTGATCAGCGCTCGGGCTTCCGCCGCAACCCGGGCGGCATTTCCGGGGAGGTCGCGATCGATGATGGCCTCCCACCCCCGCCCCTCGATATCGTGCCAAACGGTACAGGGATAGCTGCGCACCTGGGTGTGCCCAGCGCCGACGGCCATCGCATACAGACCGCCACCACTCTCGGTAAGCACCTGGCGGATCTTGCTGCCCTCACTATTGGCGAACGCGATCGTATCCCGCTCGAATACCATGGAAGCCCGGGCCAAGGCGACTCCCTCCGCCATCATTGCACGACAACTTCGCGCGAGGATGTCCAGTTTCTTCCCCACATCCACCTCGAAGGGATCAATACGATAGGGTCGCGACCAATCATCAACATGTGCGGGCTCTTCGACCAGCCGCACGGGCTTGTTGCGAACATCGGCTGCCGCGCGCGCCAGTTTGACTGCCCGTCCCACACAGTGGGCGATTGCCCGCTCGCACAGGTCATTCGTGGAAGCGAATCCCCAGGCCCCATCCGCGATAACGCGGATCCCAAGTCCCAGGTCCTCTCCTGTGTTTGCGTCCTCGACCACATCGTTCTTTATCGAGAGGTACTGTCTTTCACGGTGTACGACCCTACAATCGGCATAGGTTACCCCACGTGCATTCGCCATTTGAACGGCACGCTGTGCCTTACCTTGCACCCGAGTCTCTCCCCTCCTATTGCTTGCACCGAAGCGACGCACATACGACCAATGATGCCCGCGTTCACCTTATCAACGCCTTCAAAGCCTGTTGATGAATGGCGGTTGCACGCAAATCGAACAGCACAAAACGAATGTACTGGACTGAATGAAGGGCCGGACACGCCGCAAGTATGGTATCGAAAGCGACATGCGCGGCCTCATCGACAGGATATCCAAAGGCGCCCGTGGAAATCGCTGGAAAAGCAACGGCGCGTGCTTCGCACTCTTCAGCCCGCTGCAGGGCTGCCCGGTAGGCTTGGGCCAATTCCTCCGCGGGCCTTTCGCTCTGCGGATACACGGGACCAAGCACGTGAATCACATAGCGATTTGGCAAATCGTGGGCGCCGGTCACGACCGCCTCACCGGTTTGAATCGGCGCCATTTCCCGGGATTCTCGATAGAGTCCCGGACCCGCCGCCGCGTGGATAGCACCGGCAACACCACCGCCGGGGGCGAGTTCCGCATTCGCGGCATTCACCACGGCATCGACGCCGGTCTGCCGTGTGATATCCCCCTGGACACATTCGATCACGACCCCGGAATCCGTCGTAACCCTCATAGATTCCTCCTCCTGGTGAGCACATGGCCGCAAGTAGTGTGCATTGGCCCGACGCCCGCGTCCGCCCGATATTCGAACACATCGTAACCCAATCGTGCCCGCAAGTTCGTCCGAAAACATTGATGTCCTTGCCGGACTGCCGTTTCAGTGCGTCATACTGCAATGAACCACGCGGCCTTCGGACGCAAGAGAGGCTTTCAACGCAGCGCCTCCAGGATCGCCGGATCGGGATCGTTAGGTATCCTTGCGACCGATTCCTTGCCGAAACGATACTCGGCAGCATCGCCTTGCGTCACCTCTCCGATCACCTCGGCCGGCACCTCGTGTTCACCCAGCGCCGTCATGACTTCTTCCACATCCGCAGGGGCAACCTGGAAGACCATGCGTGCCTGGGTTTCGCATATCAGGATTTCTTCGGGGCTCAGGCCGTCTTTCGCCGTGGGAACGAGGGACAAATCCACCTGGGCTCCAAAACCACCGAATCGGACGGACTCACTGACCGCCGCACCTATGCCGGCCGCCCCGAGATCGGAACAGGCATGGACCTTGCCCGTCCTGATCGCAGCAAGCGCGGCATCCATGGTCCGTCGTTCCTCGGCGAACAACGCCCGGGCCGGGAGCATTTCGTCCACCAGTCCGGCACGGTACAACGTGTCGTTGCCGTCATCAGAAGTCTCGCCAAGGATGATGATCTGGTGTCCCGCTTCCTTGGCAGGTTTGGTCAGGGGTTTTTCGGTGACAAGTGGTCCGATTACCGCGGCCACCACGGCGGGAACGACATCGCTAAAAGACGTGGATAATCCTCCACCGACGACGAAAACGTCCATCGCCCGGCACATATCGCGTATCCCTTCGATGAGAAGGTTCACCCGATCACCGCTGGTCATCTGCTCACACTCACCGCATGTGCACTCGTCGTCAAACCCGCATGGGCCCACGATCACAGTTTGATCCAGGGGACGTGTGCCGATGAAATCGAGAAGAAAAAGCGGACGCCCGCCCATCGCCACCACATCCCGCATCGCTCCACCGGCCCCCGTGGCCGCCCCATCGTAAGGACGTGGAACACACGGGGAGCAATGGCTTTCCATCTTGGCTACCATCAGGGCGTCTTCACCGGGGACCGAAAAGACCGCGGCATCGTCGTTGGCATCGGGCCCTACCAGCAAGCGCCCGGGCCACATCTCCCCGACTTTTTCATTGAGTGTACGGAATATGCCGAAATCAATGGCCTTATCGATATTGTGGTGTAGATGGACAAACAGCGCATGCATCAGTGCTTGTTCGACTCGATTCATGCCACTCACCCTCATCCCTGTTGTGCAGAATTCGCGTCCCATGGATATCACGCAATGCACCGAAACCATCGAGCTATTTCGCTCCAGCGACGCAGCCATCCTCCATCGATTTGCCTCGTCCTTCACTTTGGCACGCATGTGGGGGCGTGGGATCGGTGAAACCACGTGAAGAGGGCCCTCCTTCGCTTCCCGTCGAGACTTCGATACAATGAAGGGGAACAGTCGATGGATATCTGGAGAGGATGTTACCCATTAACGTCAAGAGAACCCTAGTTGCTCTTGCGATCGCATTGGTCGTGTATGCTGGTATGCTCTTGCTCGTATCCGCGACGGGCTGCGGACAGCAGAGTTACCATCCCGATACGAACATGTCCACATCGCTCACCAAAGCACCCACTCCGAATGCCCTTTATTCCTTTTCACCACTAGCGGACGACCTCCTTGCAATCCGCGTCACATGATACCGGTACGGGCCGAATCGCGAACCACGCTTCGCTTTCGCCTTGGACCCATAGATATCGCTTAAGTGTCCCCGGCGGGCGCACTGCGGAGTGCGTAAGGATTGTCGTGATGTGTCTGCCGGGATACGCGAAAAGCGACAGCGCATATGAACCGAAGTCCAGCGTACCGCATGCACGACAGGTGCGACTGATGCGCCCATGAAAACGATGCATACCTGCATTTCATCGTGAAACGGAGCGTGTTGAGGAGGGGTCTTCGCCCAAATTGCGTTCCCAATTCCAGGCATCGAAGGGAGGCTATTATGGGCCAGGGGGACAAACCCTCCATGGATCTGGGCCAATTCCCACCTCCGCGGACCATATCATCAATTCTGAGGCACCGCTCCCGCTGCTAAAGGAGCTAAACCTCGGGATCATGGTCATTCCCGAGGCACGGTGCGAAGGAAATGGCTACGTGCTCGGGCATTACGCGGTCGAACGCCTGGGTAAACTCATTGTGCTTTACTACGGATCTTTCGGGGGAACCATGGTTCACGCCCGCGCGTTGCATGGGAGCGAAAGATCCCGACCACAATACGCCATGAGCTTCGCCATCGCGTGAAATACCTCTCCGGGGACAATACCCTCGCCCGGGAAGAAGAGGCCCGGGCACGCTCCGGTCAAGCGGGAAAGGAAGAATCGCAGCAACACTCTCCGGAACACCCTATGGCAAGACGCATCCTGCAGTGGATCCAAAATCCACTCGGCATCCACTAGGGATCGGCAACAGATCGATATCGCTTGTTCCACGTTTCTCCGCTACCGCAGGCACCCTTCCTCACGCGATCTTTCCTCATCCTGATCAATGCCACCAGCGGCCGTGCGTGTCCCTAGTTCTCCCGCACGGGCTGTGCCAATCCGATAACACGGTCGAGACCCACCGTGAACACCAATCCCGTGTTCGGTGCCGATAGGTCGCCGACCACGTCCTGGACGATCTGGATTGCACGTTCCAAAAGGGCATCGTCACCAAGTACCGTGAATAGCACCGTGTTGTGGACATCTTCTTCCACGGATCCTGTGAGATCGGCGAAGCGGGCAAAAATGGAGTAACGATGGGCGATCATATGGCCCATCCCCTTGCCGTCTAGGACCGTGGCGCCGGTGATATCGCTTTCGTAGAATCGATCGAGGATTGATTCCACATCCTCGGGATCCTCGATAACTGCGACGAGCAGGTGCATCATTCCACCTCCCTGGATAGAATCGATTAACCCTCTTTCTCCGCTATTGCCCCCGCCCCCTGGAGTGCGCGGACGATCAGTGTCGGTGCAATGAGTTGCGAAACGATCACTGACCCGAGAACAAGTGTCACCAGCAACCCATCCCCAAACGGTAGCTGCTGTTCCGCAAGAATGGCCAGGCCTACCGCGACGCCTGCCTGGGGAGTCAGCGCAAGGCCCATCAAACGGCGATGGGTCGGATTGATGAGGCTACAGCGCGCGGGCAAGAGGTGGCAACCAATGTCCGCCAGTCGCGCACCCACCAGCTTCCCGGCAAACCGGGCGAGTACGTACGCAACGCCCAGGAGGCCGACCACGGGTAAGACGTCTAAGTGCAATCTTGCTCCGGCCAGGGTGAGGAAGAACACCAGGACCGGAGTGTCGATAGCGTGCAATGCCTCTAAAAACCGCTGGAAATTGGGGCTAAGATTGACGATCACGGCTCCGGCAATCAAGGTAACCAATAGATACGGAAGATCGACATATCGAGGTATACCCACGGATAGGAAGATGACAGCCGTCACGAGGACCTGCCGCTGGCGCGCTCCGCTGACGTAGTCAATGGTCACGATCCCGATCGCACCCAGTCCGATACCCAGGGCAATGGCGGGGCCGATCTGCCCGAAGATATGGGCAAGTGCACTGCCGGAGCCCGACAATTGTTCGAAATGGTAGAAGTTTAGGAAGGTGGTCGCCACCGTAAAGGCAACGATACACCACACGCTGTCTAGGACCACCAGTGACATGATCTCTCTCGGAAATGTACCGGTGGTTCGGAACTCGCGGATGACACCGAGTATGGTACCCGGGGCGGGTGCCAAGGCCAAGACGCCAAGAATAACCGCGAGCATCAGGTTCCTCGATAGGAGGAATATTGCCGAACTGACGAAGATAAACGTGGCCACACTCTGCCCGAGAAACAGAAGGCCAAAGTTCTGCCATTTCGAAACCAACGCCCTCCAGCGAAGCTCACCACCGATCGAGAGGCCTATCAAACCCAGCGCAAATGCATTGACGGGTTCGAGTGCCACGATATCCCCACTACTCACGATGCCCAGGACGGAAGGCCCCAAGACC
>PUNF01000057.1 GCA_003552525.1 Clostridia bacterium
CAAACGTCCTTTTTCGAGCCCAGCCGGTGTCATGGCAGAACGCGCTACGGAGATTCTCTTAGACGAAGGCCTAGTCGTGTATCCCGGTGGTGGCACCGTTGATGGCTCGGCCGGTGACCACTTCCTGGTCGGTCCACCCCTTGTCATCTCCGACGACGAAATCGACCTGTTGGCGAACCGACTGTTTCGGGGACTCGAGAAGTTTGACCGGGTCGCCAATAGGGATTGAAGGACGCATATCGAGAGAGGAGTAGGGACACAAGATGCATTCTTCCGATCAAAGAGGACCTCTGAAGGGCATACGGGTACTTTCCGTCGAGCAATTCATCACCGGGCCCTATTGCACACAGCTGCTCGCAGACGCCGGAGCCGAGGTTATCAAGATTGAAAGGCCTGGCAGCGGCGATCCCCGTCGCGGGATGGGGCCGTACCTGGAATCGCCGTCGGGAAAGCCGGTCAGCGGAGGATTCATACAATACAACCGAAGTAAAAAAAGCCTCACGCTTAACCTGGCGAGCGAAGCGGGCAAGGACATCTTCCGCGACCTGGCAGGACAATCGGATGTCGTCGTCGAGAACCTGCGCCCTGGGTCGATGAAGAAGCTCGGACTTGACTATTCGACCTTGTCGGAGATCAATCCCGGTCTCATATACGCCGCCATAAGTGGATTTGGACAGCTGGAGGATTACGCGGGACCCTATCAGCAGTGGCCTGCACTGGATATCGTGTCGGAGGCGATGTCCGGGATTATGCACATCGTGGGCTTCGAAGATCGCCCGCCGACATACACCATCTATGGCATGGCCGACATCTATGCCGGGTTGGTTAATGCGCTTTCGATCATGCTGGCCCTCTTTCAGCGCCAGGTAACCGGTCGCGGCCAAATGGTCGATACCTCCATGTACGATAGTATGGTATCGCTCAACGAGCGCTCCGTTGCGTTGCACTCCCTGACGGGTGAAACTCCCGTACGGGGAAGGGAGCGCGTGCTCGGACCACGGGGTGCCTATGCCGCACAAGACGGATACGTAGCCCTAAATATCCCGACGGATGATATGTGGGCGCGTCTCGCCAGGGCGATAGGCCGAGAGGACCTAGTGGATAATCCCCGCTGCGCAAAGGGACCAGACCGAGCGGAAAATGATGCATTCATCCGGTCCGTACTGGAGGACTGGATGTCCACGATGACCAAGCGCGAAGCGGTGAGCGCATTGCACGAGGCGGGCGTCCCGGCTGGTCCTGTACAAACCATCGAGGAGGTCCTTGCCTGTCCCCAGGTACAGGCCCGCAAGATGCTCCTGGACGTGCCCCACCCCGATCTCGGACCGGTGAAGATGGCACGTTCCCCCATGCGTCTCTCGGATAGTCCGGAAGTCGTCGCGGATCCTCCCCCGTCGCTCGGCGAGCACAGCGAAGAGATCATCGCGGATCTCCTGGGTTACTCCCAGGATCACATCACAGACCTACGTGAGCAGGGCGTCATCTAGGAGGGGATAGTGAATGGGCGAAGAAGTCATCATCGCCGGCGGACTTCGAACCGCCATGGGACGCTTCGGACAGGGGCTTGCACAATTTGATGCGGCAACACTGGGAGGTATCGTCGGACGTGCTGTCCTCGACGAGTTGGAAGTACCCGTCGAGGCAATTGACACGGTCATCGCATCCAACGCACGCCAGGCGGGAACAGGGCCAAATCTCGGCCGGCAGCTCGTCGCGAAGTGCGGCCTCCCACTGGGCGTGACCGGCTACACCGTCAACATGGCATGCGGATCCGGGGTAAAGGCGATCGAGCTCGCGGCAGATGCACTCCGCGCAAATCGAGCCCGATGCATCTTGGTCATCGGCGTAGAAGCGATGAGCAGGATCCCGTATCTCTTAGAGGGTGCCCGCTGGGGGTATAAGCTGGGAAATGGCACGGTACACGATGCGCTTTATCGAGATGGCTTCATCTGCGCCCTGAGCAATCAACACATGGGCATGACGGCTGAGCTTCTGGCCACAGAGTACGGGATTACCAGGGGCGAGAGCGATGCATACGCCCTCTCTTCCCACGAGAGAGCGGTGCGTGCGATGGATGCCGGCAAAATGCAACGACAGATCGTACCCATACCCGTGCCCCAAAAACGGAGCGCGCAACAGATATTTCAAGAAGACCAATGTCCAAGACGCGATACCTCGCTGGAAAAGTTGCAGCGCCTTCAACCCGTATTCGAAGCCGATGGACAGATAACAGCCGGCAACGCATCGGCCATCGCCGATGGTGCGGCCGCGATCCTGATGATGCGGGAAAGCACCGCCCGGGCCCATGGAGTTGAGAATGGATTGCGTTTGCTCGAGGTCTGCTCCGCAGGCGTGGAGCCCGAGAAGATGGGGATCGGGCCCGTCCCTGCGATCCACCGGTTGCTCGAGACACTGGAACTATCCCTCGATGAGATAGCCGAAATCGAGATCAACGAGGCCTTTGCCGTGCAGGTCCTCGCGTGTTTACGCGAGCTCGATTTAGATCCCGCCCGGGTCAACCGATGGGGTGGAGCCATCGCGCAGGGACACCCGATCGGCATGTCGGGCGTACGCATGTTCCTAAACCTCGAGGATATGCTTGCGCGCGGTGCCCGCGGAATGGCATCCCTATGCGTAAACGGGGGTATGGGGCTGGCCGCAGCCGTGGAGCGTCTCTAGGTATGCATGTGCCCCAAACAAGATAAGGGCGATCCGCGGATCGCCCTTATCTTGTGCGCCTAGCAGGACTCGAACCTGCGCTCCCGGCTCCGGAGGCCGATGCTCTAATCCGACTGAGCTATAGGCGCCTACACGCATGAGTCATTATAGTAGAGCAATTGTTCACTTTCAAGCCAACTATCGATCCCATATAACCAGGATCCCGAGCACGATGAATACCACACCCGCGGCGAGGCGAATATACACGTCGGGGACGACCCTGGTGACCGCCGCGCCCAAGGTCACCGCAAGCAGGGTACTAAACACAAGGGCCACCGAAGATCCGAGAAATACCGACCAGATACTGCCCGTCTCAGCGCTGAGCATCATGGCCGCAAGCTGCGTCTTATCCCCGAGCTCGGCCAAAAACACCATCACGAAGGCGCTAGCGACGACGCGCCAGTCGAGCGGCATGTTACAATTCACTCCCGGCATCGTCATCTTCAATGGTCTGGCGGCAATCAAGACATATCCCGTACAACTTCAGATCATGGTCAAGGATGGTGAAACCAGTCCGTTCGGCGATGCGATCTTCGACATCACCCAGCAGATCCTCGTCCACTTCTTCGATCCTGCCGCATCTTCCGCATACGACATGATGATGCTGATGCAACTCGCTAGTTAGCTCGTAGCGGGTTCTGCCGTCACCGAAGTTGACCCCGCGAATCACGTCGAGGCGCTCGAGGAGATCCAACGTGCGATAGACGGTGGCGAGACCCACCTCCGGGAGTTCCTCCCGCACGAGCTGGTGCAGTTCCTCTGCGGAAGGATGCGTATCCCGGCAGCGCAGCAGCGTTCCCACGATGATGCGCCGTTGCCTGGTGAGTTTGAAGTCCTCTTCCTGGAGGCGCCGATAGACCTTTTTTGCCTCTGTAGACTCTGGCACACTATTCACCCCACTCGGTGGGGCGAGTTACCCTTCCCCCCGCCCCGACTAACGAAAACGATAGACGACTCATCGCACCCGTGGAATCAACGCAAACGATTCGCTAGGATTTCCTCAAGGGTCGGCGTACCGATTTCTTGTAGCTCGTACCGCACGCGCACAGCGGGCTTATCGATATCTATCAACCGACGCAGATCGATGGGAGTAGCCACTACGACCAGTTCGGCATCGGTGTTGCGTATGGTGGTCTCCAGGTCGGAAACCTGTTCCGGGCTATATCCCATGGCAGGCAGTACCGGACCAATGCCTGGGTATTCTTCGAAGGTGCGGTTTATCGAACCCACGGTATGCGGGCGGGGATCAACCAGTTCGGCGGCACCGTATTTCTTCGCCGCGATCACCCCGGCGCCATACCCCATTTCACCGTGGGTCAGCGTGGGGCCATCTTCGACGACGAGCACCCGCTTACCTCGAATCTCTTCGTATTGTTCGACGAATACCGGTGAGGCCGCGTCCACGACCGCTGCTCCCGGGTTCACGCGTGAAATGGTATCGCGCACCGCCTGAATACCCTCGGGCGTGGCAGTTTCTATCTTGTTGATCACCAACACGTCAGATCGCCGCAGGTTCGTCTCGCCCGGATGATAACGCATCTCGTGGCCGGGTCGATGTGGATCCACTAGGGTAATATGCACGTCAGGTCGGTAAAATGGTAGGTCATTATTGCCGCCATCCCAGAGGATCACGTCGGCTTCTTCCTCAGCCTGATGCAGGATCGCCTCGTAATCCACGCCCGCATACACCACGAGATTCCGCTCGAGGTGGGGCTCATACTCTTCACGCTCTTCGATGGTGCATTCATGCCGATCGAGATCTTGATAGCTGGCGAAACGTTGAACCGCCTGTGCCGTCAAATCTCCGTACGGCATGGGATGCCTCACCACGACAACGCGGATGCCCATCCCCTGGAGTATGTCCGCAATCCGCCGGGTCGTCTGACTTTTACCCACACCAGTCCGCACCGCCGTGACGGCAACAACCGGCTTCGACGATTTCAACATGGTATCCCCGGCGGGCAAGAAACGGAAACCCGCCCCGGTGGCTAGTACCCTGGAAACGCGATGCATGACGTATTCGTGCGACACATCACTGTAAGAGAAGACAACCTCGTCTATCGCAGCTTCGGCGATGAGGTCCTCAAGTTCCTCTTCCGCGCGAATCGGTATACCCCCGGGATACTGATCACCGGCCAACTCCGCCGGGTAAGATCGCCCTTCAATGTCGGGAATCTGTGTTGCCGTGAACGCGATGACGGCGTAATCCGAGCGGCCGCGGAAATAGGTGTTGAAGTCATGGAAGTCTCTTCCTGCAGCCCCCATGATCAACACCCTGGTGACATCTTTGCTCATCGTAACCTCCCAAGTAATGCAACGCCTATTACATTGTCAGTGCCATGATCGCCTTCTGAGCGTGGAGACGATTCTCGGCCTGATCGAACACCACCGACATCGGTCCGTCTATGATGTCCGCAGTCACCTCTTCTTCCCTGTGGGCCGGCAGGCAATGCATGAATATCGCACCCGGATCGACATGCTGCCACAACGCGCGATTGATCTGGTAGGGCATGAGGGTGTTCAACCGTTCATCCTCACCCTCTTCCTGCCCCATACTGGTCCAAACGTCCGCATACACCACCTCGACCCCGCGGACGGCCTCAATCGGATCATCCGTGATCATGATTCTTGCCCCGGTCTCTTCTGCACCCTGTTCTGCTACGCGCACGATTTCCGGTTGCGGTTGGAACCCCTCTGGGGAGGCCACGCGGATGTCCATGCCCATCTTCGCAGCGGCGATCAAGAGAGAATGAACCATGTTATTGTTTCCGTCGCCGGTAAATGCAAACTTCACACCCCGGACGCGTCCGAGTTTTTCCCAAATCGTTAGCAGATCCGAGAGCGCCTGGCAGGGGTGGAGAAGATCCGTCAGCCCATTGATTACCGGGATGGTAGAGTTTGCTGCCAGGTCGACAACATCCTGGTGGTCGTAGGTGCGTATCATGATACCATCGAGGTAACGTGACAACACTCTGGCGGTATCCTCGATGGTCTCACCCCGGCGCAGCTGCAACTCGTCGGCGCTGAGGAAGAGTCCGACGCCTCCCAACTGCCAGATTCCGACTTCAAACGAGATCCGGGTCCGTGTTGAGGGCTTCGTGAAGATCATCCCCAGCGTCTTGCCCTCCAGCGGGCGATCCAAAAGCCCCGCCCGAATCCTCAGCTTCACGGCACGGGCCGCTTCTACAATCTGCCAGATCTCTTCTGTAGTGAAGTCATTTAGCGACACGAAGTCTCTGCCCTTGAGTATGTTTGACACGATGTTTCTTCCTTTCAATCTCCTTGAGCCCGTGGTGATCATCCGAATACGACGTTTGCGGATGTCCCACATTGGCGACAGTTGCCTCCGGGATCCAGCCCCACGGCTCGAACGCGATAACCGCTCCGCTCGAGCAAGAGGGCGCCGCACTGCACACACGAGGTGTCACTGCCGTCTGCCAGTGGAATATTGCCCAGATAAACATGATTCAAGTCTTGCATTGCGATTTCCTGCATCCGGTGCAGCGTAGCCAAGGGGGTGGCAGGTCGCGTCATCCGATAGTGGGGGAAGTATCGGCTGATATGCAGGGGGATATCGGGGTCCATATCCGCGAGCCACCTGACGAGTGCAGCCACATCATCGGGCGAGTCAGTCGCGTCCGGAATGACGAGCAACGTGATCTCGACGTGCTTCCCCATTTCCAGGGCCGTCTCCACGTTACGCAGCACGACATCGCGATCTCCACCGCACACACGGCGGTAAAACTCCCGATCAAAGCCCTTTACATCGATATTTAGCGCGTGCACATCCCGCAGTATCCTTTGCCAGGGCCCTGGTTCGAGAAAGCCATTGGTAACGAGCACGTTCACGAAACCCGCAGCCGCAACCTCGGCCGAGGCATCGAGCACATATTCGTACCACATCAGGGGCTCGGAGTAGGTGTATGCGACCCCGACGGGTTGGCGTTCCCGGTGACGATGCAACAACGCCACGAGATCCCGGGGTGGCAGCCATTGCCCATCATCGCGGTTCTTCCTGGGGTGGGAGATCTCCCAATTCTGGCAAAATCGACATGCAAGGTTGCATCCGAGTGCACCCACGGACAGAATAGGTCGCCCGGGATGAAAGTGGTAGAGTGGCTTCTTCTCCATCGGATCGAGGGCGATGGCGGCTACCTTTGCATACGTATTGGCAATAAGCCGATCCCCGGCATTCTCTCTTGTCCCACAGGCACCCCGCATCCGGGGAGGGATGATGCATCTTCTGGGGCACAATCGGCACGGGATCCGCCCGTCGGAGCGAACGGAATCAGCATAACATGCTAACCTAGGCACTGACATGGCGGGTCACCTCAAAGCGGAAGAGTTCGACATCTTCGAACCTTGCGTCAAGGTCCGCCTTGCGACAGGCGACCCGAAGCTGCTCTTCAGCCGAGCAAATACCCGGGATGTCAGGAAGCAATACGCCCTTTTTCGCGCCGGACTGCACGAGAATCCCATAACGGGCTGGATCCAATGACTCCAACGTGGTGGGTTCGCGCGGCCCAAGCACATCGACCGAAATAGACAGTGCCGGCAATTCATCGGGCGTTACCGGAGGAAATCTCGGATCCCGTTTCGCCGCAGCAGCCGCGTTCCGTGCGATGTCAGCAGCCAGGGAGTCACCAGTTGGCTCAACCGTCCCAATGCATCCCCGGAGCGTATCCCCATGGTAAAGGCTGACGAAACAGGCTCCCGGACGGCAGAGCGGGGATTTTGGGAACGTGGGTACGGGAGCGGGTTCTCCCTCGTGGAGGTAGTGGCGGAGCGCGTAACGGGCATACCCGGCAGGGTCTAGCGCCCCGAGGCATCCTGGTGTCGTAATCGTCGCGACACCGTAACCGACACCAAAAGGGGCCTGGTAAGCGTGCGATACGGCAATGGAAGGACGATCCATCGCCTCCACCGCCGCCAGTGCGACCAGGAGAGGCGCATGACCACATTCACCTGCTCGACGCACCATTTCGTCCGGCAAATGCCATAGCGCGTCCACGTCCCCACCGCGAAAAGCAGACATCACCGCATCGTCAAATTCATGCGCGTCCGGATGATACCCCGCCGGTGCACCGGGTGAAAGACGATGCGAAAGGTCTCCACTGGCAATAGTCACGCCACGTCGACCGAGGCGATGCGTCGCGCGTGTGATGGCCTGCCCAAGCCGATCGAGGGATCGTGGGTCGAGGGCAGGATATCCCAACACGACCAGGGGTGGAACCACCGTGTCCCGTCCCAGCGAGAGAATGGGTACGGTAACACCGTGATCGATCCTTTGGCGGTAGGTCTCGGTGGGCAAAACGCGAATCCCAAGCGCATCAGCCTGGTCACGGATCTCCTCGAGGAGCGCAACGTCCAGCGCCATGTCGACACGTACATCTGGCCTTCGGAACGCGGCGAAGTCACCCGAGGCCTTGGTGCCTGGGAGGGCGGTAATCGTTCCTTCCTGCACGGGTCCGTGTGGGGAGATGATGATCACTACGTCGGCATCGAGGGCTTGTAACCAGTGTGCCACCGTCTGCATTGCCGCTTGGGTCTTTGCCAATTTTTTGGACTCGGTACCCCCGATCGCCTCAAGAAGAATCGGTGGGTGGGGAACCAGGGCACCTCCAAGGATTCCGGCTGCCAATTCGGCTCACCTCCGGAAATCTACGCGCGTCAACTCTCTACTTGGGAGTATATCACAAGGACCCGGACGATCCTCCAATCCTCCAACGGAAAGAGGATACGCGTGCGCGAAAGGTCATTCGGAGGGTCGATTCAGAGGAGTCACGAATCGGGCGCGATGCAGGCCCATGCTACCCATGCCTGGCCCGGCGACCAGCTGCTGTGATGGCGCGGGCAGCGAGGCCACACGCAGAGAGAAGTGTAGGGCCCGACCAACGTCCTTGGCTCACCCGTAACCTTGACGAAGGAAGTGAGTATACGGCCGAAACGAGGCTACGCGAAGCACGACCGCACTGCACTCTCTCGTCGAAGAGTCGTATCGGATACTCGGGCCCATCCTTCGATCAGCGCTTGGAGAACTGCGAAGCCTTGCGGGCTTTCTTCAGTCCGTACTTACGGCGCTCCTTCATCCGAGGATCACGCGTCAACAAACCCTCGGCCTTGAGGCGCTTGCGAAGATCGGGCTGGGCAACGATAAGCGCCCGAGCAATCCCGTGGCGGAGCGCACCGGCCTGACCGGAGATGCCACCACCGTGAACCCGGGCTACTACATCGTATTCCGACAGGGCGTTTGCGACGCGCAGCGGCGTCAAAGCCCACTCCCGCATTGTAGCCAAAGGGAAGTAGTCATCGACATCATGCTCGTTGACCGTGATCCGACCGGTCCCCGGGATGAGTCTTACGCGTGCGACAGCCTTCTTTCGCCGTCCGGTACCCCAAAACTGGACCAATGACAAGGTAACTCCTCCTTTCGTGTGAGCGCTTAGAGCTCAACTTCCAGTGGTTCTGGCGTCTGTGCCTCGTGGGGATGCTCTTCACCGGCGTAAACCTTGAGTTTCTTAAACATCCGGCGTCCCAGCTTATTCTTTGGCAGCATGCCCCGAACGGCCTTTTCGACGACGAATTCCGGCTTCTTTTCCATCAGCTCGGAATACGGGGTTGCTTTGATGCCACCCGGGTAGCCGCTGTGGCGATAGTAGAACTTCTTTTCCCGCTTTCGCCCGGTCAGTGCAACCTTCTCGGCGTTGACGACGATGACATGATCCCCGGTATCTACGTGGGGAGTGAACGTCGGCTTATGCTTTCCGCGGAGGATCCGGGCAACGAAACTCGCCAATCGACCGAGGGGGATGCCCGAGGCATCCACGAGCCACCAGTCGCGGGATACTTCCGCCTCCTTTGCCATGTACGTGTCCTTCATTGTATCCTCCCTAATAGCGCAACTTGCGAACAATTCCGATTCTATCGACTGCGTTACCCTTCGTCAATAATTCCCCTGCTCGGTGTTGGGTAGTGGACCGATACCAGGTACAGGCCATGGGGGGGCGCCGTGGGACCCATCAGTGAACGATCTCTCGCACGCATAGCCGACTCCACTTCGGACCGTCCCATGCGACCACGACCGACCTCGACCAGTGTTCCCACGATGCTTCGTACCATCTTGTATAGAAAGCCATCGGCCACGAAATCAATGCTCAGTCCCCGCTTATCCTCGCGTAACCCCGCGTGGTACATCGTCCGGACGGTGCTGGCGACCGGACGACCGCTCACCTGGAATGCGCCAAAATCGCACTTTCCGCGCAGCAATTCCAGCGTCCGCTGCATTCGTTCGATGTCGAGGGGTTCAACGAGGTGCCAGGCGAAGTTCCCGAGGAAGGGCATTCCCGTATAATCCCGCCGAATGCGATACCGATAGTGCTTGCAGATCGCCGAGCGAATAGGGTGAAAATCCGCGGGTACTGCCCGGGCTTCGTGCACCCAGATTCCGTTCGGAAGCAATCGGTTCAATGCCATCGGCCAGCGATCCATGGGCACACGAACCCGTGGCCAGAAGCAGGCGATTTGACCAAAGGCATGCACCCCCGCATCCGTTCGTCCCGCCGCCCGGATGGTGGTCCCACCACCGTTGACCTCGCCGACCGCCTCCTCGAGAACCCCCTGGACGGTGGAGGCATTTTCTTGGCGCTGAAAACCGTGGAATTCCTTGCCGTCATAGGCGATCCGAAGCGCGACCTGCATCCACTCACACCACCAATGCCGCGAAGAAACCCGTGATCATTACCAAGCCGGCTGCCAGATCAGAGGGCCCGAGCTTGAGGATCTTGAAACGGGACCGGCCTTCACCGCCACGATAGCATCGAGCTTCCATGGCAAGGGCGAGGTCGTCCGCCCGGCGGAAGGCGCTTACGAAAAGGGGAACCAGCAAGGGCACCATGTTCTTGGCACGTTGAATAAAGCCACCGCTTTGGAAGTCTGCCCCCCTGGCCATCTGCGCTTTCATAATGCGCTCCGCTTCATCTAGGAGCGTCGGGATGAAGCGGAGCGCGATGGTCATCATCATCGCAAGTTCATGTGCAGGCACACCAATTCGACGAAACGGACCCATGAGGTATTCAAGGCCATCGGTCAGATCGATAGGGGCAGTGGTCAATGTAAGCATCGATGTCGTGATGATGAGAAGAAGCAATCGGCATGCCATGATGGCCGCCTGGAACAGTCCCTCTCGCGTGACACCGAAGGGGCCAACACTCCACAGCAACTCGCCCGGGGTCATGACCGCATTGAGCGTGACCGTCAACACGATAATGAATAATACCGGCCGCAATCCGCGCACCAACATCTTCAGTGGCAGCCGTGCAACGGCGGCGGTCAAAACGGTGATCACTGCCATCATTCCATAGCCCGCGAAGTCGCGGATAAGGAACAGGATGACCACATACCCCAGCACGCCGAGGATCTTCGTACGCGGATCCAGGCGATGGACCAGCGAATTCCCGGGGAGGTATTGTCCGATCGTCACGCTATTGCGAAGCATGATCTTTCTCACCCCGTAATGCGGCCGCGAGCGCATCGATGCCTTCATTGACGGTCATCACATCGAGGGGCACCGGAACGCCCTCGCCACGAAGCCGAAGCATTACCTGCGTGACCCGCGGGACATCCAGGGACAGTGTCTCAAGTGCCTCCAATTGCGTGAACACCTCACGTTTCGTTCCGGCCAGTGCGACTCGACCCTCCGACAGCACGACGATGCGATTGACCAGGAGCGCCATGTCCTCCATGCTATGCGAGACCATTACCATGGTCATCCCCGCCTGGTTGAGTGCCCGAAGCTGTTCGACGAGACTGGCCCTACCACGCGGATCGAGCCCGCTCGTCGGTTCATCGAGGATCAAAACGGATCCTTGCATCGCAAGTACACCAGCGATTGCAACCCGTCGCATCTGCCCACCAGACAGTTCGAAGGGGGATCGCTCGAGAATGTCCTCGGGCAAACCCACGCTCTCCGAAGCCCACCGGACGCGACGAGCGATCTCCTCTTCGTCGAGGTCGAGATTCTTCGGCCCGAAGGCAATATCTGCCCACACCGTTTCTTCGAACAGTTGGTGCTCGGGGTATTGGAAGACCATGCCAACCTTCCTCCGAAGATCCCGTAACGCCTTGCGATCGCTGCCCACCTCGTCCCCATCGACGACCACCCGACCGTCGGAGGGGAACAACAGGCCATTCATGTGTTGCACCAGCGTAGATTTCCCGGATCCGGTGGGACCCACGATGCCCAGGAAGTCCCCGTCTTCGATCCGAACCGTCACCTCGGACAAGGCCACATGTTCCCAGGGAGTCCCCGGGGCGTAAGTATAGCTTACGTTCTCGAGCGCAATCGGCATATGGCCTCCACAAACTCTTCCATTTCCGTGATCGTGGGATCGACATCGAACCCGAGCTCGCCCAGGCCCCGCGAAAGCGCCGTCACCACCGGAACATCGAGACCGATCTCGTCCAGGTCCAATCCCTCACCGAATACCGTCTTGGGTTCGGCATCGACGGCGACCGCACCCTCGTGAAATACGACTACGCGATCCGCCTGCACCGCCTCTTCCATAAAGTGCGTGATGAACACGACGGCAAGGTTGCGTTCTCGGCAAAGATGGCGAACGGTTTCCAGCACATCACGGCGGCCCGCGGGATCGAGCATGGACGTCGCTTCATCCATAACAATACACTCGGGCTGCATCGCCAATACTGCTGCAATGGCCACTCGCTGTTTTTGTCCCCCGGATAGATTGTGTGGCTCCCGTCGACGCATAGTCGCCAAGCCAATCTCCCCGAGCACCCTATCAATTACACCGTGCATCTCCGCGGTGGGTACGCCGAGGTTTTCCAATCCGAACGCGACCTCTTCTTCCACAGTGGTGCTGACCAACTGGTTGCCTGGGTTTTGGAAAACCATACCCACCGTTCGTCGAATGTCCCAGACATTCGCTTCTTCATCGGTGGGCATGCCGTCGACGATAACCTCGCCTTCGGTAGGCACAAGAAGTGCATTCATCATTTTTGCCAGGGTCGACTTCCCGGAGCCGTTACTCCCCACGATCGCCAAAAATTCCCCGCGGTGGATATCCAGATCCACACCCTTCACGGCCGGAACCTCTATCTCCTCGCCACGACGATACGTAAAACCCGCCTTGCGAAAAGAGATGAGGGAAGCGTTGCCCGCAGCATTCACCGCGAGCGCCTCCCTCAAACCAGTTCCAGGATGGCCATCGGAGCACCATCACCACGACGCGGCGCAGTCTTCAACACGCGCGTATATCCTCCGGGTCTATCCTGGTAACGGGGCCCCAGGGTATCCACGACCTTCTTCGCAACGTCTTCCTCTGTCACGAATGACAGAATCTGGCGAAAGGCGTGGAGATCGCCACGCTTGCCGAGCGTGATTACCTTGTCCACCAATGGTTGTGCAGCCTTCGCCCGTGCATGCGTCGTCTCTACACGTTCGTGCTCCAATACCGATGTGACCAAACCCCTGAGTAGGGCCTTTCGTTCATCCTTGGGTCGATTCAGCTTCTTCGGACGCACGTAGCGCCATCTCCCCTCAACACATGATCCGTGGGCCGTGCTCAGTCGGAATCGGAGTCGGCCAGTTCCAAATCATGTTCTTTAAGCTTTTCGGTTACTTCTTCTAACGACTTGTCCCCGAGATTACGAATCTTGAGCATCTCTGCCGGCGTATAGGCGATCAATTCCCCTATGGTATCGATCCCCGCACGTTTGAGGCAGTTGAAAGAGCGCACGGAAAGGCCGAGATCTTCGATGCTCCGGTCGAGCAAGCGATTCCGCTCTTCTTCTTCGGGCTCAACCATGATCTCCGGAACCTCTTCCGTCCGGTCGGTAAGTCCGACGAACAGGGCCAGGTGCTCGCGAATTACTTTGGCGGCCAAACCGACCGCGTCTTCGGCGGTGATGCTTCCGTTGGTCCATACCTCCAGGACCAGCCGGTCGTAGTCGGTAATCTGACCCACGCGGGTGTCCTCGACCGCGAAGTTAACCCTTCGCACCGGGCTAAACAGGCTATCGACGGCAATGACACCGATGGCATGCCCTTCCTCCTTGTTGTCTCGCGCGGGCACGTAACCGCGCCCTTGCTTGACCGTGAGCTCCATGTACAATCGTGCACGGCTATCTAAGGTAGCAATGTGCACGTCTGGATTCAGCAGATCGACATCGGCGGGCAGCTGTAAGTCGGCTCCCGTCACTTTCCCTTCGCCCTCTACCTCGAGACTCAGGCGCTGGGGTTCTTCGGCGTGTACGCGAAGCACCAGGTCCTTCAGGTTCATGATAATCTCGGTGACGTCCTCGACCACACCAGGAATCGTATCGAATTGGTGCCGGACCCCCTCGATTTGGACGGAGGTCACCGCGGCCCCTGGAATGGATGACAGTAAGACGCGACGCAGCGAGTTGCCCAGCGTCGTCCCATAACCCCGCTCGAGGGGCTCCACTATAAACCGCTCGTAGGAACCGTCTTCGCTTGCATCCTCGCATCGAATGGTTGGTCTTTCTATCTCTATCATCCGCCGCCCCCCTACATCGTGTAAACCGGACGCAACTATTTAGCGCGAGTACATCTCTACGATGAGATGTTCCTTCACTGAGATGTCGATGTCTTCACGGTTCGGCAAACGAACGACGATACCACGGAAGGCGTCCCAATCCATGGACAACCACTCGACCGTACCGCGCGTTGCAGCGACCTCGGCCATTTCCTGAAAACGCGGCAACTGCCGAGAGGACTGCTTGAGATCGATAACGTCCCCCTCGCGAACCTCGTACGACGGGATATCCGTTTTGCGCCCATTCACGAGGAAGTGTCCGTGGCGTACCATCTGGCGCGCTTCGGTGCGTGACGAAGCCAACCCCAGCCGATACACGACATTGTCCAGCCTGCGCTCTAGCGATTGCAGCAACAACTCACCGGTTACGCCCTTTTGGCGCGCTGCCTTCTGATAATAGCGGTGGAACTGATCTTCCATGACGCCATATATGCGGCGCGTCTTCTGCTTCTCACGCAACTGCAGACCGTACTCGCTCTGCTTGCGGCGACGGCTCTGCCCATGTTCCCCGGGCGCATACCCGCGCCGTTCCATCGCGCACTTTTCTGTATAACACCTATCGCCCTTTAGAAAGAGCTTCTCACCCTCGCGCCGACAAATGCGGCAACTCGGGCCGGTATACCTAGCCAAATTCGAAACCTCCTAACCTTTGCCTCAGCGCCGCCGCTTCGGCGGGCGACACCCGTTGTGGGGAATGGGTGTGACGTCACGAATCGCGGTCACTTCCAGTCCCGCCGCCTGCAATGAACGGATGGCCGCCTCGCGACCGGAGCCGGGTCCTTTTACGAATACCGCTACCTCACGCAAGCCGTGTACCATCGCATCCCGGGCAGCCTTCTCAGCCGCCATCCCGGCGGCAAAAGGAGTGCTCTTACGGGATCCCTTGAAGCCAACCCCACCAGCGGTGCCCCAGGCAATCGCATTTCCGGATTCGTCCGTGATGGTCACGGTCGTATTATTGAAGGTCGCTTTA
>PUNF01000159.1 GCA_003552525.1 Clostridia bacterium
GTCCCGCGTTCCGCGAACGGGGAAGGGCGGGGCCAGCCATGAGGGCTTTCGCGAAATCCTGGGCGAGGAGATGCGGATTACAAAGCATGCCGAGGAACGAATGGGGCGGGAAGGTCTGCAAATGGACGCGGCGCAGACGAGGCGTGTAAAGGACGCCATGACGCGCCTCGCGGATCGCGGCGCCGAGCAATCTCTACTATTGATCGACGATCTGGCCATGATCGTAAATGTGCGAAACCGCACGCTGGTAACGGTAGTTTCGGGGGAACGGCGCGGCGACGGTGTCTTCACGGACATCGATTCCGCCGTCATTGCCGACTAGGGCTGGACCTCTCTCGGAGGAAGCCGAGACCGTGGACCGATAGAAGCGGTCTGGCACCGTTCCCCTACATCGAGAGGAGATGTATCGAACTATGATGCGTTCGCTTTTTGCCGGGGTCTCCGGACTTCGGAATCACCAGGTCAAGATGGACGTGGTGGCCAACAACATATCCAACGTGAATACCACCGGGTTCAAGTCCGGGCGGGTGACGTTCTCAGAGATGTTTAGCCAAAGCCTCAGCGGTGCCTCTGCACCCGATAACGGGAGGGGAGGTACCAATCCCATGCAGATCGGTCTCGGCAGTGATATTGCGGGGATCGATACCCTGCAGGGCCAGGGAAGCCTTCAAACTACCGGCAATGATACCGATATGGCTATTGAGGGGGAAGGTTTCTTCATCCTCTCCGACGGTGAGCAGGATGTGTACTCGCGATCGGGGGCGTTCCAACCCGACGGAGAGGGGAACCTTGTCGACTCGGGCGGTCGCATGGTGCAGGGGTGGATGGCATCAGGCGGGGAACTGCCGGTGACGGACTCGACATCCCTCGAGAACATCCGGATACCGGTGGGTGAAACCATCGGTGCCATGGCCACCGATCGGGTCGTGTTCAGCAATAACCTCAATAGTGATGCCGAGGACGGTGATACCTGGAGTGCGCCGATCGAAGTCTTCGATTCGAAGGGCCGCCGCCATTCGGTCGATATAGAGTTTGAGCGAACCGACGCGAATACATGGACGGTGGCTGTGTCCGCTGACGACGTAGAAGTAGAAGTAGTTGATGGCGGCAACCTTGCATTCGATGAAAATGGGATCTACGATCCCGAAGAGTCGAGCGACGAAACGATGATCAGAATCGAGGAAATCGAAGGCGCGGAGGATATCGAAGTCTACATCGACTTGAGCGGGATCACCCAGTTCTCGGGCGCCTCATCGGTGTCGGCGACCGAGCGGAACGGGGGACCCATGGGGAGTCTCGAGAGCTTCATGGTCGACCCCAGCGGTGTGGTCACGGGCGTTTACTCAAACGGCCGTGTCCAGACGATCGCACAGGTCGGATTGGCCGCCTTTGCGAACCCCGGGGGACTGACGAAGGCGGGTGACAGCGTGTTCATGGAGAGCAATAACTCCGGTATTCGCCAGGTCGGCCCCGCGGGTAGCGCAGGCCGGGGAGATATCGCCCCCGGTTCGGTAGAAATGTCGAACGTGGATCTGTCGGCGGAGTTTACCGAGATGATCATTACACAGAGGGGCTTCCAGGCGAATTCGCGGATCGTGACGACCTCGGATGAAATGCTACAGGAGCTTGTGAATCTGAAGCGGTAAACGCGATTGGGCAACGGGTGTCGGGAGTGCTGCTGAAGGGATGGATGATCCGTCGTGATCCCGGTTACACGGTTAAATGGAGATGAGATGCAGATCAATGCCGAATTAATCGAGACCATTGAATCCACCCCCGACACCCTCATTACGTTGACGACGGGCAAGCGCATGATGGTCGCAGAAGACGTCTCCGAAATCGTGGACCGCGTGATGGCGTACCGCGTGCGCATTCACCAGCCCACGGTCTATTCGGGCGGCAGGAGAAGGGAGGGATAGCCTTGGAGATCGCTGCGTTCCTCGGGCTCATCGTAGGCGTGGGGCTGCTGGTGTGGGCCATGGTGTCCGGAAGTTCACTGGCAACCTTCTGGGATCCCGCCTCCCTGCGCATCGTCCTCGGCGGGACATTGGCGGCCATGGCCATATCCCACGGCGGGAGGCATCTGAAGCGGTTACCGGGTCTCATGCTTCGAGCCTTTCGCAAAAGCCAGTCCGACCTGTCCGGTTTACGCGACCAACTGGTAGAACTCGCAAACCAGGCGCGACGGGAAGGATTGCTCTCCCTGGAGGATTCCATCGAGGAGATCGAAAGCGAATTCTTGGCCGAGGCCGTGCAGATGTTGGTCGATGCCGTCCCTCCCGATCAAATCGAGGAATTGCTCAACAACCAGGTTCACTCGACCGAGGAGTTCAACCAACGCGGTATCCGCATGTTTCGGACCGCCGGTGCCGTTTCACCGGCCTTTGGTATGATCGGGACCCTGATTGGCCTGATACAGATGCTGCGCGATCTCGACGATCCAGACATGATCGGCATGGGCATGGCCGTCGCGCTTACGACGACCCTTTATGGGACACTACTCGCCAACCTTCTTTTCAATCCGGTGGCGAACAAACTGGAGGAATGGAACCGGGACGAGATGCAGGTCAAGAGCATGGTCATGGAGGGCATTCTCGCCATACAGGATGGGCAGAACCCTCGCTTTATCAAGGGTCGACTTGACGCATACATCACCGCGCCGGGCAAGAAGACCGAACGGGCAGAAGAAGCGGAGGGGACCGCAGAGGTCTCCGATGCTCACGAGAGGGAGAGCATCGCTTCCGATGATTAGGAAACGCAAGGGGAAAGAAGAACCGGCAGATCGATCCCTGGAATGGATGACAACCTATTCCGATATGGTGACGCTCTTGCTGGCCTTCTTTGTTCTGCTCTTTTCGTTTTCGGCCATCGATGTCGACGAATTCGAGCGCGTGATGATGTCCCTGCAACAGGCCCTCGGAATGATGCGCGGGGGCCGCACCATCGTATCCGAAGATCCCATGATGGATCTTGGGCATATCCGCGATCGGGAGCGTGAACAGATCGAAGCGATCCAGCGGCGGCAACTGCTGGAGGCGCGGATGATTATCGAGCAACGGCTCTCCGAGGTGGATCGACGGGAAGACGTGACTTTCGACATGACGGAACGGGGACTGGTAATGCACTTTACCGATCGGGTTTTGTTCGACTCCGGCGAAGCGGAGCTACTTCCGGAGGCGCGAGAAATACTGGATGCACTCGCCCCGACACTGGCCGATTTGCCGAACGAAATTCGTATCGAGGGGCACACGGATCATGTGCCGATCAATACCTTTCGTTTCCCGAGTAACTGGGAGCTTTCCACCGCACGGTCCACGAGCGTCTTGCGCCATCTTCTCGGTACCGATGTGTTTAAGCCGTATCAAATGTCCGCGGCCGGGTACGGGGAGTATCGACCGCGCGATACGAATGAGACCGAGGCGGGGCGGGCGCGAAATCGCCGGGTTGATGTGATCCTCCTTCGCCTCGATATGCACGCGAACCAGGGACAAGCCGAGTATGTGCCCTTCGAGCCAGATGAGGATGCGGATTCTGGCGGTGTGAATGGCGGTGGGGACTCCTGATGCGCGGAAGGTTCCGAATCATCTTCGGTATCGTCCTGCTGCTGGGTGCGATGGCCCTGGGCTACGTCGGGTACGCCCAGTGGGTGCTTCCCGCGTTGGAAAACGATGGAGAAGAAGGAGATGTCGAGGATGCGGACCCGGATTCCCCTCGCGAGGTCGGTCCACTGTACCACATGCCGGAAATCCTGACCGACCTTCGCAAGTCCGAGGAGGGCTACACGCAATACATCAGCATGGAGGTCGCCCTCGAATGTGATGGACCCGAAGCCATCGACCGGCTGGAGGAAGAACTTCCGCGTATCAAGGATGCTTTGCTCGAGGTGGTTCGCTCCCGGGCACCCGAGGAACTCAGGGGTGACGAGGGCATGCGTACGCTTCGGACGGCAATCATGGCGAGGGTCAACGCGCTGATCGCGCCGGAAGAGATTCTCGAGGTGTATTTTACGAGCCTGATGATCCAGTGATTGGATCGGATTCATGGAAAGGTGAGAACAAACGTGCATTCTGGTGCTTCATACCGAACACTCCGCAGTCGTCGCCAAATCCGGCTTTATGATTTCCATCGGCCGGAGAAACTCTCGCGGGAGCATCAAGCCGCACTGCGGATCTTGCACGACAACCTGGCGCGCATCGCGGCCACCAACCTTTCCGCGCACGTCCGGTCTGCCGTGAAAGTCTCATTGATCGCACTCGATCAGTTTACCTATTCCGAGTTCACCGAGCGGTTGAGCACACCGGTGGTCTTGGGTGTGGCGGAGTTTTCGCCCCTCGAAGGCAAGGTCGGTATCGAGATTCGACCGGAGATCACCTTTCCAATGATCGAGCGACTACTCGGGAACCCCGGGGAAGCCGAGAACCTACAGCGGCCTCTCACTGATCTCGAGGCAGCAGTGGTGAAGACGGTCTTTCAGCGCATCATAGAGGGCGCCGGGGAGGCTTGGCGGGACGTGATGCCGCTCGAAGGGAAACTTGCCGCACTGGAGACGAGTCCGTTTTTCACCCAGTTCGCACCACCGAGTGAAATGATGCTCGTCGCTGGGCTGTTGGTCGAAATGGGGGATCATCAGGGTCGAATTAACCTGGCCTGGCCGTACATCATGCTCGAATCGGTATTGCCCCAGCTATCGCTGCAATATTGGATGGGTGGCGCCGGGACCAGGGAAGAAGGTTGCGAGTCGTCCGCCGAGGAGATGCAACTTCGCCAGCACCTGATGGATGTCCAGGTCCCCGTGACCGTCGAACTCGGTCGCACCGGTGTCGCGATTCGCGATCTTCTGGATCTCAATGTGGGAGATGTCCTGCGCCTTGACCAACCCGTTGACCGGTCCCTGGATGTGCACGTGGACGGAAAGCATGTGTTCTCCGGGTGGCCGGGACGCGTGGGGAATAGCCTGGCGGTACAAATTGATGAAGATCCCGGGGAGGGAGGCGAACATGTCTAAAGAGATTCTGAGTCAAGAGGAGATCGATGCATTGCTGCAGGGATTGTCGGGCGAGGAAGAGGAAACCGGCGATCTCACCGAGGAGATCCTGCAGGCGGCAGTGCGCGAGGCGAATGAAGACGGCTTGGAACTACACCTTCGCGGTTGGGAGGCGAGCGCGGCCGAGGGGAGCGAGCTCGCAAATATTTCCGGGCAGATGTGGGGGACGATGCAGTACGCGGGCGACCTCGAGGCAACCGGTATTTACCGCGTACCCGCGGATGTCCTTGCATCCGAAGATGAGGAGACGACTGCAAACTTTACAACCGTGATGGGCAATATCGGCCGTGCCATGGCCGCTCGCATCGGAGATGCACGTGGTTACTTGTTGGATGTGCGCGTGACGCAACCGACGGACGCGCTGCCCGAAATCGAGGGGCTCCAAGAAGCAGAGGTGTACGAGATCTACGTCGGCCTGGACGCTCCGAACGATGTGACGTGGGAGGTCGTCCTTTCGATACCACCGGCGATCCGAGACCTACTCCATGGTACCCATTCCGATATACCAGAAGATGAAGGGGACGAGGCAGACTCCTTCGCGATAGAGGCCGAATCGGATTCCGCCACCGCGGTTGAGACGAGCACGCCGGACTCCCCGGCTGCACCCGCGGGGGAAACATATGAGAAGGAAGTGTCACCCGCCCGTTTCAGTTCCTTCGGTGGACGCGGGAGTCGGAAGACGCAGGCGGCAGAGGATGGGCGGCTGCAAATGCTCCTCGATGTGCCCCTTCAGGTAAGCGTGGAGCTGGGTCGTGCGGTCGCGGATATTCGCAAGATCACCTCTCTTGGGACGGGCTCGGTGATCGAGCTCGACCGACAGGCCGGTGAACCGGTCGATGTCCTGGTGAACGGCAAACTCATCGCAAGGGGAGAGGTTGTCGTGGTCGATGAAAGCTTCGCAGTGCGCATTACCGAGATTGTGAGCCTAGAGGATCGGATCCGGAACCTGCGATAACTCTCCCGACCGGGGATAGGGGGATACCGTGGATCACTTTTTACAGGTCGTTGTAGCCAGTGCAGTGGTGCTGGGCCTCATATATATCAGCCTTCGCGCGGTTAACAGCCTGATGTCGGGTCGACTATCCGGCGGACAGTTGGAGGTCATCGAGGCTATCGCCGTCGGCCGCCGGGCGCAGGTCGTCTTGGTGCGGGCCGGGGATAAGCACCTGGTTCTTGGTGTCACCGATGGATGCGTGCAACGGCTGGAAGAACTTGACCTAGCCCATCAAGTGACCATAAGCGAAGAAAAAGATGCCGTAAGCGCCGGCGGGACAGCGTGGGACCGGATTCGAGATACCGTGTCGGGGATGTTCTCGAAGGATCGCTATCATACCTAAGGATAAAGGGCGTGGAAGAAGAGGAGATGCTGTTGTCTACTCTGACGAAAAGTCCCATAAGAACCCTCCTGCTTGTGGTGTGCGTGGCCGCGTGCATGATGGCCCTGCTACCATCGGCCGCCCGGGCGGCTCCGTTCGCCCTGCCGGGTGTCAATATCAAGTTGGAAGATGGTGGTGAGGAACAGCTCACCGGGACCGGTCTTCGGCTTTTCCTGCTTTTGACCATCCTGGCGGTGGCTCCCGCCATACTCATCATGGTGACGTCATTTACGCGAATCGTGGTGGTCCTCTCCTTCGTGCGCACCGCCCTGGCCACTCAACAGATGCCGCCGAACCAGGTCTTGATTGGCCTCGCCGTGTTCATGACCTTCTTCGTGATGGCGCCCGTCTGGGGACCGGTGTATTCGGATGTCTGGATACCTTTCCAGGCCGGGGAGATCACGTTCGAAGAGGCATATGGAGAGGCGGTAGACCCGTTTCGCGATTTCATGATGACCTACACGCGCGAACGTGACCTGGAGCTATTCCTTGGTTTTGCAGAAGTCGAACCTCCGGAGAGCCCCGACGACGTACCGCTTTTCGCGCTGGTGCCCGCGTTTGCCATCAGTGAACTCAAGACGGCTTTCCAGATGGGCTTTGTCATCTTTCTCCCCTTCATCGTGATCGACATGGTGGTGGCGAGTACGCTGATGTCCATGGGCATGCTGATGTTACCGCCGATGATGATTTCATTGCCGTTTAAGATCCTGCTATTTGTATTGGTGGATGGCTGGCATCTGATCATCCAATCGCTTCTAGATGGCTTGACCTGAGGGAGGAGTGCATCGATTCATGCCGGCAGAACTGGTAATTTCGCTCGCCCGACAATCACTGCTGACCGTGTTGTACGTCGCGGGTCCGATGCTGCTGGCGGGTTTGGGCACTGGCATACTGGTAAGCTTGGTGCAGGCGACCACGCAGGTCAATGAGCAAACCATGGCGTTCGTCCCGAAGATCGTGGTGATCTTTCTCGCAGCTTTGCTTTTTGGCCCATGGATGATCAACGTGATGACGGGATTCGCAGCTGAGCTATTGGGTAACTTGCCGCACTACATTCGCTGATTGCGGGGGATTATGCCGGTGGAAATCGCATTATCGTGGGATACAAAAGCCTATACAATCTTCTTCCTCGTGTTCCTGCGGATGAGCGGGTTCTTCTACATTTTCCCACTCTTTAGTCGGCCCTATTGTCCTACGCAGGTTCGAATCATGCTCGCACTTGTTCTCGCTGCGTTGCTCGCTCCGAGTACCGGCCTGGACCCACAGGTGATGGCGACCGGCGTGGATTGGAGCGCACTCGTCGTCCCCGCGATCCGGGAGCTGACCGTCGGCGTCACCATCGGATTCGCGGCGCTCATGATCCTGGTGGCCGGGCAGTTGGCCGGGCAGTATCTCGATCTACAGATGGGCTTTTTCACGGCGAGCCAGATCGATCCCGTGATGGGCGGGCGCATGCCGCTGGTGGGCCAGTACCTATATTTCGTCGCACTGGTCACCTTCCTGGGTTTCGACGGACATCACGTTTTGCTCTCTGTCATGCGCGAAAGCCTGAACGTGATCCCGGTTGGCGCCGCATTTTCCACCGCGGGCTTGCCCCATGTCTTCCACATGATGAGCTGGCTCTTTTATGCCTCCCTGCGCATTAGTATCCCGGTGATGGCGGCGCTATTCGTCGCCTCTGTGGCCATCGGGATCGTGGGGCGTGCGATGCCGCAGTTGAACGTGTTCGTCCTCGGCATCCCATTGCGAATATTGGTAGGATTTACCCTCCTGGTGGGCTTAGTCCCGATTTATGTTGCATTTTTCCGCGAGACAACCGGAGAACAGGTTGGCATGTTGTTTCGCATGCTGGAGGTGTGGTGATGGACCGCACACTGCGCATTCATTTGCAGCTATTCGCCGACGATAGTAGCGGGGAAAAGACGGAAGACCCGACGCCTAGGCGTCGGCGAAAGGCCCGTGAAGAGGGCCAGATATTCCAGAGCAAGGAAGTGACGCAGGCCGTGCTTCTGATCGGGCTCTCCGGGATCCTTTGGTTTTTCGGCCCGTCGGTCGGACATTACGTGAAGCGGCTATTCGTGCGGTCATTGACGTACCAGCCGGAGAGTGCGTGGAGTGTGGCCGAGGCCCATGGCATGCTCATAGACGCACTCGGGGGTGGGTTGTTGGCGTTGTTGCCCCTGATGGCCGGGGTCATGATCCTCGGGACGGTTTCGAGCCTGGCCCAGACGGGATTTGTCATGAACAAGAAGGCGCTTTCCCCCGACCTCAAGCGTTTAGATCCTGTCGAGGGGTTCAAGCGGATATTCTCCCTTCGTTCGGTGATCAACCTGGCGAAGTCTCTCCTCAAGGTGGTCGCCCTGGTCGTCGTCGCGTATTCCATTATTGTCTCCAACCTCGATGAGTTCCCCGGATTGCTCCGTCTCCCGCTGCAGCAGAGCCTGGGGTGGACGGCGGATCTACTCCGCACCTTGGTATTGCAGTCAGCGATCGTCCTGGTGGTCGTTGGGGTCGTGGACTTTTGGTATGAGCGTTTCGAACACGAGCGCCAGTTGAAGATGAGCAAGAAAGAAGTGAAGGACGAGATGAAGGATACCGAGGGCGATCCGCAGCTGCGCGGGCGGATTCGCAATGTGCAACAGCAAATGGCGCGGCAACGGATGATGGTAGACGTTGCCGAAAGCGATGTCGTGATCGTCAATCCGACCCAGTACGCCGTGGCACTGAAGTATGACTTTGACGCCATGGAGGCACCCCTTGTGGTTGGAAAAGGGCGTGGCCTGGTCGCGCAAAAGATACGAGAGGTGGCCCGGGAACGCGGGGTACCCATCGAAGAGCGGCCACCGCTCGCCCGCGCGCTTTACGATGTAGGGGAGATCGGACAGTACATACCGGCTGAATTGTACCGTGCGGTGGCGGAAGTCCTGGCATACGTCTGGCGCCGACAGGGACGCGCTCCAAGGGAGAGGGGTGTTGGATGATGCAATCAGGCCTACTCGGGCGCATCCTGCGGTATGGCGACCTGGCCGTGGCCCTGCTGATCGTCGTCATCATCGTGATGATGGTGATCCCCCTACCACCTCAGGTCCTCGACATGCTGCTGGTGTTCAACCTCACCTTTGGACTGGTGATCGTGCTCGTCACGATGTATAATCGCGACCCCTTGGACTTCGCCGTGTTCCCGAGCCTCCTCTTGCTTGCGACGCTGTTTCGCTTGGCCCTGAACGTGTCCTCTACCCGCCTGATCTTGTTGCAGGCATACGCGGGGGAGATTATCAGCCAGTTCGGCAGCTTCGTCGTGGGCGGCAATCCCGTCGTGGGTTTTGTCGTATTCCTCATCCTGGTCGCGATCCAGTTTATCGTGATTACCCGGGGCGCGGAGCGGGTGGCCGAGGTGGCAGCCCGTTTCACCCTGGACGCCATGCCGGGCAAACAGATGGCCATCGATGCGGATCTCAACGCGGGCCTAATCGATGATGTTCAGGCCCGGGATCGCCGCGAAACCATCTCCCGAGAGGCCGATTTCTACGGCGCAATGGATGGTGCCAGCAAGTTCGTCAAGGGGGATGCGATCGCGGCCATCATTATCACCATCATCAACATCCTGGGTGGCTTCGTCGTCGGCGCCTTGCAGCTTGGGTTGCCCCTGAATGAAGCCGTTGCCACATACACGCTCCTGACGGTGGGTGATGGGCTCGTCAGCCAGATCCCGGCACTCCTTATTTCCGTGGCGACGGGAATCGTGGTTACACGCGCGGCATCGGATGCAGATCTCGGTAAGGACGTGCTTTCACAGATCCTGCAACAGCCACGTGTCCTTTACCTGGCGGCGGGTGTGCTTACATTGCTCGGTTTGGTACCGGGCCTGCCGCCGGTGCCATTCCTCGCGATCGCTGCCGTGTCGGGTCTATTGGGTCGAGGCATTACGCTCGCCGCCCGGGATGCCGAGGCCACAGAAGATGTGACCGAGACACCCGAGGAAGCACCCGATCGTCGCCCCGTCCCCGAGGATACCGCCCGCATGTTGCAGGTGGACCCTGTATCGATAGAGATCGGTTACGGGCTACTGACCCTCGCGGATCATACCGGCGATGATCTCATGGAACGCATCGGCATGCTGCGGCGGCAGTTGGCGAACGAGTTGGGCATGGTGCTGCCACTCGTTCGTTTGCGGGATAACATGGCGCTGGACGCCAACAGCTATGAGATCAAACTGCGAGGCGTGACCGTCGCCGAGGGGGAAATCATGGCGGATCGTTTCCTCGCGATGGATACCGGGGAAATCGATGGGGCCCTGGAGGGAATCGATACGGTGGAGCCCGCTTTTGGACTTCCGGCCACGTGGGTTACTGCTTCGGAGCGGGAGCGGGCGGAGCGCAAGGGGTATACCATCGTGGATCCCGCGTCCGTACTCATGACGCACCTCGGCGAGGTGTTGAAAAAGCATGCCCATGAGCTGCTATCACGACAGGAGACGAAGATGGTGCTCGATGCCATGCGCGAAACGAACCCGGCCGTGGTCGATGAACTCGTTCCCGACACCATGCGAATAGGGGATATCCAGAAAGTCCTCCAGAACCTTCTGCGCGAGGGGATTCCCATCAGGGACTTGCTCACCATATTCGAGACGCTGGCCGACTATGGCCCCATGGTAAACGACACGGATCGTCTTTCGGAGCTGGTGCGTCAATCGCTTTATCGTACCATTAGCGCCCTACTTCCCGTGCACGAAGGACGATTGCGTGTCATCGTGCTCGACCCCGCTGTCGAGTCGGCCATCAACGATTCCCTCGAGCACACCGACGGAGGGACGTTTGTTGCCCTGGATCCGGATGTACAGGCGCAGATCATCCGTAGCACAGAAAGCGCGGTATCGGAGTCCGTGCAAAGGAGTATCGAACCCGTTGTGCTGACTTCACCAGGCATCCGGTTCTACTTCCGTCGAATCGCTGAACAGGTACTGGATGGTCTTACCGTGGTTTCGTATCACGAGGTGGCGCCTTCCATAGAGATCGAAGCGGTGGGGAGGGTGAGTGGCGAATGAAGGTAAAGAAGTTTCGGGGGGATTCGGTGGATGCGCTCCTGCGCGAGATCCGCGAGCAGCTGGGCTCCGATGCACACCTATTGGAAACCCGATCCGTCCGCAAGCCCGGGATCCTCGGTCTGCTACGTCCGCGTGAAGTCGAGATTGTCGTCGCCTACGAGGTCCCCCCCAACCAAATACCGGTCAAGCGCTCGCACGCGCGCCCGCACCGCGCAAAAGGCGGGCGGGGTCTGCGGGGAGACGCAACATCTGTGGGGACGCATAGATCCTCCGGCTCACGTGATTCCACCGCACCTTTCGAGACGGCGCGTTCGCCAGGCGATGAAATCCATCCAGATGAGGCGGGGCGAGAGGCTTCTCAATCAGCAGAGCTTCCCTCGCCCAGCCTACGCCATGATCCGGTGCCTGCATCGTCGAGGCCATCGGGGCCGCCCACGGGAGAGGTGCCCGGATCCGTGGGGACAAAAGTCGGAGACGAAACGCAGCGGTTGCTGCGCTTGGGGGTCCCCGAGCACGCTACGGGTCCGATCCTTCGCCACATGGGCAATGGACCACCTGATCCGGCCCGCCTGCCCTGGTTGCGCGCGGCACCGATCGAGCCGGAGCGCGCCGGTGACGAAGGACCCCTCGTCGTCTCCCTCGTGGGTCCGACGGGATCGGGGAAGACCACGACCTGCGCCAAGCTCGCCGCCCGGTTTGCGCTGGGGTCGGGAATCCCGGTCGGCTTCATTACCGTCGACAGTTTCCGGGTCGGCGCCGTGGAACAGTTGCGGACATACTCGCGCATCCTGGACGTCCCGCTGGAGGTGGTCATCCGGGCATCGGAGGCCCCGCGTGCCCTGCGCCGGCTGGGTGATTGCAAGCTGGTACTCGTAGATACGACGGGACGGGCCCACCATGACTGCCAGGCGCTGGCTGAGGCACGAAAACTCCTGGAAGCCCTCGGGGTCGGGCAAACCCACTTGGTTCTCGGGATGAACACCGATGTCGCGGATGCCCAGGCTGTGCTGGCTGCATACCGCGCGCTGGCGTACAACCGGCTCCTATTGACAAAGATCGATGAGACCGCACAGCCGGGCCGATCGATCACCCTCGCGGAATCTGCGGGCGTTCCGATCTCTTACATCGCGACCGGCCAGGAAGTACCCGAGGACCTCGGGCGACCCGACGATGTGCTCGTGAAGTTGCTGTTTGGGGGGTGCCAAGATGCCTGATGGAATCGGCGACCAGGCCTCCATGTTGCGACGACAGGTCCAGAAACGTTCCGGCATCGATACGGTTACATTGGAGCCCCATACGATCGTTGTCTCCGGAGGAAAAGGAGGCGTCGGTAAGAGCAATGTCAGCCTCAACCTCGCGTGGAGCCTCGCGGAATCAGGTCAACGTGTCCTTCTGATGGACACCGACTTTGGCCTCACAAACCTGGATGTCTTGCTCGGCGTCAGCGGGGAGTGGGATATGGCGGACGTGCTGGCCAGCCGGTGCACCCTCGAGCAAGCCCTGGTACCCGTTCGCGATAACCTGGATTTGTTGCTCGGTGGATTGTTTGGAGAGCAGGATAACCTGCGACGGGAGCAGGTCAGGACCCTGCTCGGCGTCCTTTCCCGCCAGATGGCAAAGGTGGATTATGTTGTAATCGATACGCGCGCCGGATTATCGGATACGGTGATCGGCTTTCTACTCGCGGCGGATACGGTCGTCATGGTATCCACGATCGAACCGACTTCCGTACTCGATACGTATCGCACGGTGAAGCGGTTCGGCGTGTTCCGAGGCCGGGCGCACCTGGGAATCGTGGTCAATCGATGTAGTCAACGGGATGGCGAACGAGCCTATGCCTCCTTATCGCGCATGATTCGGCGCTTCTTGCATCGAGACACCGTGCTGCTGGGAACGATCCCCGATGATCGTCGGGTTGGACGGGCTGTCCTGCGGCAGGTGCCCTTCGTAGACATGTACCCCCATTCTCCTGCGGGTCGTGCAATTCGCCGTCTTTCGGAGCGTATCGACCACGATGCGTCTACTGCCGATGCACAACCACGGGGATTCCTCGCGAGACTTGCTGGGTACCTGGTGGGCAGTCCTTCGACGCCCGGAGATGATGCGTGATGCCCGAATCTCTGTTGCTACTGGAGGTAAACCAGAAGATCCGACTGGGGGTTCCCGCCCAGGAAATCGACGACTACGTATCTTCGTACGTCGCGCACATCGATGATAGCCGGGACACGGTTGGGGTGGCGAGGCCGCCCGAATCCCTCGCCCTTGCCCGGGCCGGGGTGGGAGACACCCTGATGCTCTGCATTGTAACGGAAAGTGGTATCATGCGCGCCGAGACATGGATCACGTCGCTTGAGAACGAACCGCTACCGATCATCTACGTGCACACCCCCGATGGTTGGGAAAGGTTGCAAAGACGCCGATACGTCAGGTTGCGCTGCTCGCTCGGAGTGACCTGGGTCCGGGTCATGGAGGGTGCGCCTTTGCTCAGCGGACACGGGACTACGGTCAACCTCAGTGCCGGGGGGATGAAGTTTCGCACCATTGGGAGACTCAACGTCGGCGATATGATCGAGATGCATATCGACATTCCCCGCGATCCCCTGGAGGCGCTCGGCAGAGTCGCGAGGGTTGAGGGATTCGTGGAGGGTCGGAGAGAACGCATCTATGCCATCGAATTTGAGAGTTTACCAGACCTAGATGAAGATCGCGTCGTCGCCTACGTATTCTCGGAGCAGATGCGTTTGCGGCGGGACGGTTTAATGAACTAATCGGCCGGGGGAGGTGCAGGAGTCATCGCGAACAAACGTGGGGATACTCAAAACGATAGTCACCTAGGAGAGATGGCGCACCTATGGAGGCGATACAAGACAGAAAAGGACGGACAGGCCCGAGATGAGCTCATCGTTGCCTACAGTTCTCTGGTGAAGTATGCTGCCGGGCAGATGGCCATGGGCATGCCAGCGGAAGTACAACCCTCTGATCTCGAAACGTATGGCATCTTTGGCCTCATCGATGCCATGGACCGGTACGATCCAGATCGAGGCATTCGCTTTGAAACCTATGCGGTCACCAGGATAAAGGGCGCCATCCTCGATGGCGTACGCAAGATGGATTGGGTTCCCGCATCCGTGCGTAGAAAGGCGCGCATGATCGACGAAGCGTATCGAGACCTCTATGCAGAGAACGGGCGGCAGCCGTCCGATGACGAGGTCGCCACCAAGCTCGGTGTGAGCGTCGAGCGGTTTCACGAGGACCTAAACCAGACATCGAGATCAGCCCTGATCTACCTGGATGATATGCGCCATATGGAAGACCATGAGGGGTTCAATGATCCGCTCTCCATGATTCCCGACGACCGCGCGGTTGACCCATCCGATGCCGCAACCTGGGAAGAGCAGCGGGAGAGAATTGCTCAGGCCATCCGGCAGCTCAACGAGAACGAGCGCCTCGTGATCACGCTCTACTATTACCAGGGCCTGACGCTATCGGAGATCGCCCGGGTACTGGAGCTCTCACCGTCGAGAATATCGCAGATTCACTCGAAGGCGGTTATGCGAATGCGCGGTAGGTTGGCCGGCGAGAAGGCACTTTTCGTCGATCCGTGATTTTTCGCGACGCGCTGCACGAGAGGGGGAGACGAGCGAATGGATCACGCGGGTCCTGAACGTCTTCGCGGCCCGGATGGCTCCCAACCCATTCGCCCTGCCGCCACGTCTCCCGGGGGGAACCGCTCCGGGGGAGGCGGGGCAGGGGCTTTTTGGAGAGAA
>PUNF01000016.1 GCA_003552525.1 Clostridia bacterium
AAGGAAATTCCGACCAAATACGTGGAATCTCGTGTACTTGTTCAGTAGCGCCTATCTCATCAAGGATCTCGCGGCCGCCATTGTGAGAGTACGTCTCTAAATTTCTCATATAAGTGTACTACTAAGGAGTGCTTTTGTTTATGCGTGGCTTGGTCCTCGAAGACGCCCCTGATACTCAAGTTCCTCAATAGCTTCGCGAACAGTGGATGCGCTCTCTTTGATCGTATCGACTGTAGAACTCCCGTCGCTCTATAGTGCATCTAATTCGCTATACCACTCGTCTTCTGGAGTAATCAGACCGTAACGAGCCATCTGGATCCCTTTGAGTTTGGTGTCGTTGATCTCTCGGAGTGTGACACAATTAGGTTGCCACTCACCGACAGTCATGATCTGGTCATCATCATTCCGTGTTCTAATGAGGCCGATGCCGCCAACCTGACTGATTTCAATGATCCTATTAAATGCATTACCGGCTGCTGGGCGATGGTTTTTGCTTTCTACTTGAGCACTACTTAGTGACCACCCAGATCTGTAGTCTGCCACAAACATTCCTTCTGCCGTGAGGCGCGCCTGTACAGCACTCGGTATCGCAGGCATGTTGTAACACCGAATAGCCGGCCTTTCCGGAACCTTATTCAGGACCATACGTGAGAAAATGTTACATTTTTATTATAAATACTTGGGATCAATTTTCAGATCAGATAGCGTGCCCCAGCCCGACCGTTTGGACCTGTTGAGCTTAATTACGTAGATTTGGGCTCTGCACTGATACAGGAATTGAGTTACTCCAGAGGTGATTCTGGTTCAGTATATTCGATATCATGTCCTTACTTTCAGATTTCTTCTGTTACCTGCCGACCAACCCGATTTCTTTTTCGATCCAATCTACTGCGACCAAGCGGATAGGTGTAATAAATGCCGTCGCAAGTGTGCATGCTCATCATACATGGATCAAAAGCCGGGATGAACGTCCCGACTCCAGCGTCCTCAAATATTGATTGTCACAAAGGCCCTTCTACCAACGACCCCGGAAAGGCTCTCTGAAACAGGACCGATTGGCCAGAGCATTGGTTATCAATTGTGTATTGTCGCATCTAAGCTCTATTCCTGAAATCCGGAAGTGCCACGCCGCGGCTTATCCGGACTGTGTGCGATGAGTAGTCTATGGGAGATCATTCACATCCGACTCGGTTGATGGTAGCGCAACCGACACGGGATGCAGACCGAAATCGGAGCCTTTCGAACAAAACCGATCCACGTGCGGATGAGATGTTGTTGCCCTCGCTCAAAGACGGTATCACGCTGTTGGATGTAAAAGAGAGTCGAGGCGTCCCGATCCTCCAATCGCTCGTCCTCGATCATCTCCTCTTGCATGACGGCCCGGCGTTCTGGGTTGACGCAAACGGCCACGCGACAACGACAACGCTCGCACAGATCGCACCAAGCCAGCGGTTACTCAACCGGATCCACGTGGCACGTGGGTTCACCGCTTACCAGCACTACTCCGCTGTGTGTGATCTACCGACTGCGGTGAACCGATCCATCGATGAGTCTATCGTCGGGACCGAATCTGTGACTCAACAAACCTCACAACGCGACAGAGAAGCCGGGGCCCACACGCCATCGCTCATCATCGCCCCAGCGGTCGACGCACAGTACCAAGCCGACGATACGCTCAGTGGATCGCACGCCAAGACGCTCCATGCCCGAGCGCTCGCCCGGCTATCGAGTTACGCTGACGCATACGATATCCCGGTGCTTGTCACCCGAAGCGGGCAGAATGAGTTCACTGCCTCGGTTGCGAGGATTGCTGACCATCGCCTTGCGTGCGAGCAGACTCGGATGGGCCCTCGGATCGTGGGCGATAATTTTGAGACGCTTCTGTATCCCATCGGTGACGGAACGTACTACCAGACGACGTTTGCGTACTGGCGGCATTTGCTCGCCGCACGCGCGAAGCAGGTCGGTCTGCAACCCTCTCCGACACCAAGTTCGGCAGGTACTGGTAGAAGCCTCACAGCTACTGGTGAGACAGCGGTGGCGACGCCCGATCCCCTGCTCGATGCGTGGACGGCCAGCGCAGGAGGCCGGTAATCATGGGGCGGACGAACCCAACGTACCGTGATGCGCTTCGGGCCATCGAAGAGCGTTGGGTAGACTTCCGTCGTGCATTACGACGTCGTGATCAGCCACGGTTTGATCGACTGTTCGAGTACGCCCGCGAGCACGCCGACGCGAGTGGTTTGTTGAACCACCAGCATCCGTTTCTGCCAGCACTTCTCAGCATTGATCTCGAACAGGAGGCGCGTCTTGACGAGCACGATGAGCGTCTCGCAGAGCTTGAAGCCACTCTCCGAAGGAATCAAACTGACGTCGAAGACCAAGCCCTAATGACAAAGGCGGCTGGAGAGACCGATGACGATTCTTGAGACGGTCGCCTTCGATATCGAAACAACCGGTTTCACTGTCGAAGACCACTTGACTGTTGTTGGGTTCGATTCAGAGATTGGCTCGCGAATATTCCTCAATACAGGGAATCAGCCGCATCCCGAAAATCTAGACGGACGGATTAACGAGCACTTGGACCGCCCGATATCGCTCACGACTCGAAAGACCGAGAAGGACCTACTGTGCGAGGTGACTGATTTCGTCAGATCAACTCTGGCTCACAGGGAGGTAAAACTCGTGGCGTACAACGGCGAACGGTGGAATGGTGGCTTCGACCTTCCGTTCCTTCGCACCCGGCTGTGTCATCATGACTGCGACTGGCCGTTCACGGAACTGCCGTACATCGACGCGATGGATATCTTCGAGAAGCGCTTCAACACCACGGAGAATACACTTACAGGTGTCTACGAGGAGCTCATAGAGGGCGATCTGACCGATCTTGACCCGTTCACAGACAGCAAGGAAGCCGTCGGGGCGTGGGAGAAAGGGGATTTTGAAGGCCTAATTCTGCACAACATCGCGGATATTCGACGGACGCGAGCAGTCATGCTGTTAGCTGAACGGTATTGCTCGAAATCTCACTTCCAGATGCGCTCACTCGATCCCGTTGCACGAAAATAATTGTGCGTTGTGTTAACATGCTCTGACGGAGATCTCTCCCGACGACAGCCAGACGACACCATCGAAGGGGGCGGACGAAGAGAGTTGAATGCCGAAATTCAGCAGGTCATTATTGTAATAATGATTTTGGCTCTGTTGATCTCCTTCAGAGCTGATACGAGGGATGTGCTGAATACAGCGCGCGAGTGTGGCATATCTCGAGCTATGGTGTTCTCTGTAGTGGTCAGTCAAATCTACAAAATTAACTCCCACTACTGTCACGATTACACGTGCATCCGTCGTGGAAACGAGCAGAGTGGTCGTTCGTCGGGGTACTCCTGGCAAACCTCGCATCGCTGGTCGTGATTTGGTGGTTCGACTGGCAAGTCCATG
>PUNF01000205.1 GCA_003552525.1 Clostridia bacterium
CGTTGTGGGCGTAACCATGATGGCGGGTCTCGCACTCGATTACCTATCGTGATCGGGGGGCGTGTGCAATATCCTTTGTACGGAACGCCTGTCCTCTGCTCCTTAAGGTACACCCCGTACCAGATCTGCAGCGTGATCGTGCTAGTATACCTCAGTTCCCGGACGGTTTCCGAGCCCTTATTGTCCGATACTGTCTCTAAGAACGGGTAGGCCCATCATGGAGAAGGAAGGGCCACCTGAATCCTCGCAATTCAATTCGCCGCCTGATCCCTCATCGTGTGTTAGCGCCGGGGCAAGATGTCCCTTGGTACGATGAGCCCCATGGAGTACAGAACGAGCTTCTGATGGGCCGCATAGACAGACCAAGATTCTTTACGTACCCCGCTTTGACTTTGCTTATGCCGGCGTTGATAGAAATGGGCAGGACTGCTCCAGGCCGGTGCGACTCCAGGGAATACCGCCTCGTTCCCGTGTGATCTCTCGCTTATTGAAAGTCAATCATGTTCAATGGAGTCTAGAGTAGGGGTATACATGGAAGTGAGGGCTTATGTTGGCGACTTCTTGGGAAGGTTCCAGCTGGAGATTCATCGAATGGGGCAGGCGAGTAGTTGGTTTGATAGTCTTATTCAGATGATGGGTGATGCCTTCTAGGTCTGGATCTCCCGCGCGCCGCCAAGTCTGCCACTGCTTCTGACCTAGGGATGGGGGTTTCGACTAACCGAGATCTAGCTACTCAATGCTCGAGAGGTTCGTATCTCCCTATGGAGTTGCTAACACATCCCGCGTGGTGGACTAACGGAGAAGGAGCGCCATTCCATGTCGCAGAATACCGGGAATCACATAATCGAACAGGATCACAACACCGGCACGGTTATGTCCGTGCGCGGTAGCGTAGTGGACATACACTTCCCCGGCCGTCTTCCCCGGATCAAGCATCGCCTCGAGGCGGGTCTAGAGGGTCAGATCGTAATGGAGGTTTCTTCCCACCACCGGGGAGAAATCGCCCGGGCCATTGCCGTGACCCCCACCCGGGGCCTGGCTCGTGGCGATCGCGTCCTGGACACCGGGGACATGATCCGCATTCCCGTCGGCCGAAGCACCCTGGGGCGCATGTTCAATTACTCGGAGACCATAGACGACGGGGACTCCCTGGAGGGTGTAGAAACCCGACCCATCCACCGGCCCTCCGTCGCAGTTTCGACCCGAGTCACCGCATCGGAGATCTTCCACACGGGCATCAAGGCCATCGATCTGTTGTCCCCGTTAGAGCGGGGGGGCAAGGCGGGACTCTTCGGGGGAGCCGGAGTTGGCAAGACCGTCCTCATCACCGAACTCATCAGCAATACCGTGGGCCAACACGAGGGGGTGAGCATCTTCTGTGGCATCGGAGAGCGCTCCCGGGAGGCTGAGGAACTATACCGCGACATCCGCGACGCCGGCGTCCTGGACAACACCGTCATGGTGTTCGGACAGATGAACGAACCCCCCGGTGCGCGCTTCCTGGTGGGACACTCCGCCGCGACCATGGCCGAGTACTTCCGCGACGACGAGCGACGCGACGTCCTGCTCCTCATCGACAACATCTTCCGATTCGTCCAGGCGGGCTCGGAGGTCTCGGGCCTCCTCGGTAAGATGCCTTCGCGCGTGGGATATCAACCGACCCTTTCCACCGAGATCGCCGGGCTCGAGGAGCGCATTTCCAACACCGCCACGGGAGCGATCACCTCCATCCAGGCGGTCTACGTCCCGGCCGATGACTTCTCCGACCCCTCGGCGACGCACATCTTTGCGCACCTTTCCGCTTCCATCATCCTGTCGCGCAAGCGGGCCAGCGAGGGCCTGTATCCGGCGGTGGAACCGCTTCGTTCTTGGTCCAAGCTGCTCACCCCTGGCGTCGTGGGAGAACGCCACTACCGGGTAGCGCTGGAGGTCCGCCGCACGCTGGCCCAATACGAAGAGTTGAAGGACATCATCGCGATGTTGGGCCTAGAGGAACTCTCCCCGGAAGACCGCAAGGTAGTCAACCGCGCCCGACGCCTCGAGCGTTTCCTGACCCAACCCTTCGTCACGACCGAGCAGTTTACCGGGCAGGAGGGTCGCGTGGTAGCCCTCGAAGATGCCATCGACGGATGCGAACGCATCCTGGCCGACGAGTTCGCCGAGCGCCCCGAGGGAGATCTCTACATGCTGGGAAGAATCGATGAGGCCGGTGCAGAGGAAGGTGCCTCCGAGGGGAACGGTGAGTGATGAGACTCCAGGTGCTCCTTCCCTACGGTGTATCCCTTGACCAACAAGTGGCCAAGGTTTCCGCCGAGGCCGAGAACGGCTTCTTTACCCTTCTCCCGCGTCACATCGATTTCGTCGCCGCCCTGGTCCCGGGAATCCTCCAATACGTTACCGGGGATGGTCAGGAGCACTTCCTGGCCCTAGACGAGGGCATCCTGGTTAAACAGGCTGATCGGGTATTCGTCTCCGCGGTACGGGCAATTCCCGGTGACGATCTCGAGCGGTTACGGGAATCGGTCGAGGAAGAGCTCAAGGCCCGGGATGAGGACGAGCAGAGGGCTCGCTCCGTCGTGGCCCGCCTGGAAGTCGACACCCTGCGCCGCTTTTCTCGATTCGGGGGTGATGCCTGATGGGACCCGGGAAAGACGATCATCGCCGCGACGAGGGTAAGGGGGAGAAGGACCTGGTGGATCGGGTGGACGAAAAGGCCGGCCGCCGGATTCGGGCCCGCCGCGAGGGCGACCGCAGCGTGTGGTTTGGCATCGGTATGTTTGGCATGGTGGGTTGGACCGTCGCGCTCACCACCCTCATAGGTGTGTTCATCGGGATCTGGATGGATCGCACCTGGCCGGGGACCATATCCTGGACCCTCACCATGTTCGCCCTCGGCCTGGTGGTCGGCTGCATGAACGCCTGGTACTGGGTATCGCGGGAGAGCCGATTGTACGACGACGAAGACGAATAGCTATGAGGTGGATCTTCGCCGGGGGATGGTAAGTCCCCGGAACGGGTAAAGAGGGGAGTGAGGCCGATGAACGCCATGCAGGTCACCGCGGCCGCTTTGTGGGGTATTCTGCTCGGGGCCATATTTTTCGGGGGCCTTTGGCTTACGGTGCAGCGCTTGGAGGGCAGTCGTCGACCCCATTTGCTGATCGTCGGCAGCTTCTTGGCTCGCAGTCTCCTCGCGATGGGCGGGTTCTACCTATTGTCTGGAGATGGCCTCCCGAGGCTCATGATCGCCCTGGTCGGGTTCTTCTTGGCCCGCATACTGATCACCCGCCGGCTGCAACCCAGCATGGAATCCCGGGAGGGGGTAGGTGAATTATGACCATCAATCCCGATGAGATCATCCTCCTGCAGCGGGGGTGGTTCGTGATCAACGCCACCATTCTCTTCACCTGGTTGGTCATGCTGCTTCTCACCCTGGGCTCATGGTTGGTCACCCGCAATCTCATGAGCGAGGGGACCCTTTCCCGCTGGCAGAATCTCCTCGAGGTGCTCGTCGACGGCATCCGAGAACAGATCCGGGAGGTGAGCCGCCAGGACCCCGGGCCGTACTTGCCCTTCGTGGGGACGCTATTCATATTCATCGCCTTTTCCAACATCATGGGCATCGTACCGGGGTTCATCACCCCGACCAGTTCCCTTTCCACCACGGCGGCCCTGGCGATCTGCGTTTTCATAGCGGTTCCGGTGTTCGGGATCGCCCGGCAGGGTCTATTGACCTACCTGCGTCAATACCTGGAACCCAGCTTCTTCATGTTGCCCTTCAACGTAATCGGGGAACTCAGCCGTACCATGGCCTTGGCGGTACGGCTCTACGGGAACATGATGAGCGGGGCGGTCATCGTCGCCATTCTCCTCACCATCGCTCCCCTGGTGTTCCCGGTAGTCATGCAGGCCCTGGGGCTCCTCACCGGGCTCATCCAGGCATACATTTTCGCCATCTTGGCCATGGTCTATATCGCCTCCGCCAGCCAGGCACAGCGTCAGCTGGAGGCACGAAGGAGAGAGAGCAAATGGAAAGCCTAGAACTCATCGGAATTGTCTCCATCGTCACCGCGGGATTCACCATCGCCATCGGTTCCCTGGGCCCGGCCCTGGGACAGGGGCGCGCGGTGTCCCAGGCCCTCAATTCCATCGCCCAACAGCCCGACGAGGCCAACACGATAACGCGTACGCTCTTCGTGGGGTTGGCCATGATCGAATCGACGGCCATCTACTGTTTCGTGGTGACCATGATCCTGATCTTCGCCAATCCTTTTTGGAACTACTTGATCGGGTAATGGCTGTGGACACGACGCGAAGGGATCCGGGGGTCGGCTCATGATCGCTAATTGGTACACCATCGTATTCCAGGCCATTAACTTCATGATCCTGGTCTTCCTCCTGCGCAGGTTCCTCTATGGCCCCATCATCGAGGCCATGGATGAGCGGGAGCGAAAGATCGTGCAGCGCGAGGAGACGGCTGCCTCCCGCGAGACGGAGGCGGAAGAGGCCAGGCGTACCTTCCGGCAGCGGACCGCGGAGATGGAGGCCCGGGCGGAGGAATTCACCCAAGAGGCCCGCGCCGACGCGGCGGAGAAGAAGCGCGCTCTCTTGGAGGATGCCCGGCGAGAGGTCGAGACTTCGCGGCGACGGTGGCAGGAGGCATTGGAAGAGGAAAAGGCCGACTTCCTGCGACAGCTGCGGGTCGGGATCGGGCGCGGGGCGACCTCCGTGGCCCGAAGGTCCCTGGCCGACTTGGCCGACGCCGAATTGGAAGTGCAAATCCGGAGACATTTCCTGTCGAGACTCCATGACCTCCCCGGGGAGGAACGACTGTCGTTGGCGGCTGCCATGGACGAGGATGAAGGGCGCGTGCAACTCCGGGCTGCCTTCGAGGTACCCGACCGGTGGATCGGGCAATTGGAGGAGACTCTTCGGGCGACCCTCGGGGAGCCCGACCGTTCCATGGAGGTTCACCGTCGGGTAGATCCCGGCCTGGTGTGCGGGATCGAACTGGAAACCGGGGGACACCGCGTTGCCTGGGCCATCGATAGCTACATCGGGGAGATCGAAGAAGAACTAATTCGCGAGGTGGAGGGATGGGTGGAACCGGATTCCGACGAGGAGGAGAATGATCATGACGCCAAGTAACGGCGATGATCCCATGGAGACGGGACTTCGGGCAGTCGTAGAGGATGGGACCGTCGGCTTATCCCGAGCCCTGGACCGTTCCCGTTCTCGCCCCCGCGTAGAGGAAAGTGGCCGCGTGGTGGCGGTGGGTCACGGGATCGCCCTGGTTACGGGGCTACCGGGGGTCGGCGGCGACGAACTACTCGAGTTCGACGGTGGCGCCATGGGGATAGCCTTCAACCTCGACCCCGGTGAGATCGGCGTGATAATGCTGGGTTCGGGCCGGGGAACGGCCTCCGGGGACAGGGTTCGACGCACTGGCAGGGTGATGGATGTTCCCGTCGGCGAGGCCCTGTTGGGGCGAGTCATCGATACCGCGGCCCTTCCCCTGGATAACTCGGGTCCCGTCCGCTCCAGCCAACGCTGGCCGGTGGAACGCGAGGTCGCTCCCATCATGGACCGCGCTCCGGTGGTGGAGCCCCTGCAGACCGGGCTCAAGGTTATCGACGCCCTGATCCCCGTCGGAAAGGGACAACGCGAGCTCATCCTGGGTGATCGCCAGACGGGGAAGACGACAATAGCCTTGGACACCATCATCAACCAGCGGGATAAGGATGTAATCTGCGTCTACTGCTCCATAGGGCAGCAGGGGGCCGACGTGTCCAAGTTCGTCGGGGAGCTGCGCGAGTATGACGCCATGGATCACACCATCGTCATGGTAGCCTCGGGCGACGGCCCTCCCGGTCTTCGCTTCATCGCGCCCTATGCGGCCACCAGTGTGGCGGAGTATTTCATGGAGCGAGGGCGCGATGTGTTGATCGTCTATGATGATCTGACCTCCCACGCGCGCTCCTACCGCGAGCTTTCCCTCCTCCTGGAGCGGCCTCCGGGGCGGGAAGCCTATCCCGGCGACGTCTTCTACTTGCACTCCCGATTGTTGGAGCGAGCCACCCACCTGCGACCCGAGCGGGGCGGGGGTTCATTGACGGCCCTCCCCATCATCGAGACCCAGGCTCAGAATATCTCGGCGTATATCCCCACCAACCTCATCTCGATCACCGACGGCCAGATCTATCTGTCTCCAACCCTGTTTCAGCAGAATCACCTTCCCGCCGTGGACGTGGGTAAATCGGTTTCCCGGGTGGGCGGCAAGACGCAGCTTCCGGCCTACCGGGCGGTGACCGGGGATCTTCGACTGTCGTATTCGCAGTTCGAGGAATTGGAGATGTTCGCCCGCTTCGGAACTCGCCTGGATGATCGCACCCGGGCCACCATCGAGCGGGGCCGTCGCGTCAGGAAAGTCCTGACTCAACCCGAGCGGACGCCCCTGGACATCCCGGGGCAAATCGCCGTCTTACTCGCGGTCACCGAGGGCCTGCTCGACGACGTGGATGTAGAGGACATCCCCGCGGCCGAGACCCGGATCCGGGAGTCGGTGGCGCGGGAACTTCCGGGGATCATCGACCGGATAGGGGAGGGCGAGATGCTATCCGACGACGACCTCACCGCCATCATCGGAGTGGCCCGTTCCACCCTGGAAGATGACGACGGCGCGCAAGAAGAGACCGTTGAAGGGGATGGAATCCCGTGAGCGCCACCCTGGAGTCCCTGCAGCGACAGATCGACACCGGTGATGATCTGCATTCCATCGTGACGACCATGAAGGCCCTGGCCGCCACCAGCGTGCGTCAATACGAGCGGGCGGCGGAGTCCCTGGACAACTATTTTCACACCGTGCAGATGGGGCTTTCCGTTGTGCTCTCTTCTAGGAGCGAGATCGCCCCGATGCCCCGCATTGATCCAAACCGGCCGGTGATGATGATCGTATTCGGATCCGATCACGGATTGGTCGGGCGTTTCAACGAGCAGATCGTTCGATACGCGCTGGAGGAATATTGGATCGGTTCGGGCGTTCCCGGCGAAGAGGGTTCGCCCCGGAGGATCGTCTTGGCCGTCGGGGAACAGGTGATGAGCCGCGTCGACCTTCGACGGGGGGAGGAACTGGACGGCCTCGACATGCCCACCGCCATCGAAGGGGTGACGGCTACGGTACAGACCCTGCTGGAGCGGATCGAGGCGACGCGGAGCCGCGAGGGAGTGGAAAGGGTATTTTTCTTCTACAACCGCCCCGTTTCCGGGGGCTCAGTCCCCAGGGCGGAAGTCCTGCTTCCCGTCAACGTGGAAAACCTGCGCGAGGAGGGGTTCCGCTGGGAGTCGCGATCCCTGCCCACCTTTACCATGGATGCCGACGTCCTGCTGTCGGCCCTGCTGCGCCAGTACTTCTTCGTCTCCATGTTCCGCGCCTGCGCACTCTCTTTGGCCGCCGAAAACACTAACCGGCTGATGGCCATGCAGGCCGCCGAGAAGAACATCGAGGAACGCCTGGAAGAGCTGCGGGCGGCACATCGGCAGGGACGCCAGGCGGCCATCACCGGTGAGCTCTTGGACATCATATCCGGATTTCGGGCCATCCGAGATCGCGGGGAGGAAGACGCCGAGGCGCAGCGATAACCCCGCTAATGCTCCGCTCGCCCCGGGCTTCACCGGCAGCGATCGCCATCGCAGCAGGCGGATCCTTGGCCCCCGGTAGTCTCGACACTATCCTTCGGGGTGATGGGGCGGAGGGGACGGGTCGCATACCACAGGATCCACACCGTGCAGTGTGGACTCTCAATCGAAGGGGAGCGTGCTCTTCATCTCCCGCCCCCCTTCGGTAACCATCAAGAACCCCACCTCGTCGATTTCGCTTTCCTCGCTCAGTTCGACGCTGCCAGCCCACGATTCGTCCTTGGGCTCAAGGGGGGCACGCACCACCTCTACACCCCGGTGAAAGGCTACAAAGTAGACCTCCGAGATGGTATGTGCGCTACCCGGGGAGGGGACAGCGCGCCCGTGGAGATCAAAGGAGAAGCGGCGATTCCGCTCTATCTCCCGGATGTTCCCGTGGAAGATTCCGCCAAGGCGCCCGAGGTCGAGGTGTTCTCGACCTCCCGTCCGGATGCCGCTTTCATCCCTTGCCGTGATGATGTACTCCAGGCGCGCCCCGCCGTGGTCGGTACCGCCCGCTTCCACCCGGACGCCGCGCCCCTCGTCGGTGGAAGCGCGCTGAAAGCCGAGCTGCACCACGGGTTCGAGGTCGTCGGGTATGGGGACGATCGCCCGGTAGGCCAGCCCCGGCCCCGGGGAGATCCGGGCACTATGCCACTCTTCGCGATCGGCGATCCGGTATTCCACCGTGACCTCCGCGTCGTGGCCCAGCTCCCTGAAGGTCCAATCGATTTTCACCTCTCCGGTGCCCGCGGCGACATCGATCCGGGGGCGGTCGTACCAGGTAGTCTCCTCGTCGATCCTGTTCACGGCCATCGACACGTTGTCCAGCCGATCTCCCAGCGTCCTCATGTCGACGGACAGGTGGGATTGCATCCCCTCTACGTATCCGGCCACTTGGCGGACGCTCCACAGCGTGTAGAAATTGAGGATTACGGCGAATATCAGCAGGAGTACGATGGGTGTCAACGGCCTCCTGCCGCTATCTTGCTCGTCCATGACATCCAGTCCCTTCATCGATGCGTTTTTTGGGGATCCGGGCCCCCTATCTGTGGACGTCCATGGGGTGGTGTGGTTCCCCGGGAACCCCAAAAACCTGCTGTTCACCCCGGGAACCGGTGCAGGGGGAGTGTCCGGGTTACTCCGCCTCCCGCCCGATGGCTTACGCGCGGTGATATGGTAGATGCGGTCGACGAATACCGTCAGGTAGATTTCGCCGCGTGCGTTGATTTTGGGGGAAGGAATGTGAAGAGCCGTATCCGCCAGAAGATGTTCCGTCAATCCCGAATCCTCCCGATACCATGGCCTCCGCACCGGCCGGTCACATAGTCACCGTAGACGTAGGTTCCGTCCGATAGGCCCAGGTCGAATCCGTGGTAGACGGAACCCCTGTGATCGGGCGTCCGAGGGGAGGGCGGCTGGCTCTAGCCGCACTCACCCAGGAGCTTCTCTGCATCCGCCATGTTATCGATGATGGGGACGTTGAACGGGCACCTGGCTTCGCAGGTGCCACAGGCAATGCATTCGCCTCCACCGTGGGCGAGGCTCGAGTAGTGGTGGCGGATGGACGGTGGTACCTGGCCGAGATGTAGGCGAGCAATGTCGAGGTACTTGTGCACCGCTGCGATGTCGATGCCCGCCGGGCAGGGTTGGCAGTGGTTGCAGTAAACACAGCTGCCTTCGAAATCGTCGCTCGGGATAACGAGACGTTCGGCGTAGTCCTTTTCCCAATCCTCGAGATCGAAGTATCCCATGGCTTCTACCACTTCCCCCGGGGCCTGGCAGCCGGGCAATACGCTGCTCACCGCCGGGTTCGAAAGGGCGTAGTGAAGGCACTGCGCGACGGTGAGGGGCTCGGCGAAGGGGGTGTGTTTCGCCAGGATCAACTTCCCACCGCCCAGGGTTTTCATCGCGGTGATGCCGATCTCTTCTTGTCTGCAAAGCGCGTAAAGCTCGGCCCTTTTGGGGTCCACCCCTGTGAAGGGCTCGGGCCCGGGCGTATCCCGGGTGGATCCCCCTGACCCGAACAGGTCAAAGGCGGGGTTTATGCTGAACATCATCATCTCCGGCAACCCGGTCTTGATGACCTTGATCGCGGTCGCAGCGTTGTGGGAGCTAAAGCCGATATGGCCGATGTAGCCCCGGGTTTTCAGGTTCTCCACGTAAGCGATGAAGTCGGTCTCGAAGATCTGCTTGTAATCCTTCTCCGAGTCGATGAAAAAGAGCATCCCCAGGTCTATGTAGCCACCGAAGATCCGCAGCATTTCTTCGAAGTAGTGTTGGGCCGTGGGGATATCACGGCTTATATCGTAATGTTGCCGGCCTTCCGTGGAGCCGATATGTCCCTGTATGACGACGTCCCCGCGTCTTTTTCCCAGGGCTTTGGCGATGTTCTCCCGGATTTCTCTCCCGGGCATGAACACGTCCAGGATGTTCACGCCGTGGTCCAGGGCGGTGTTGATCGTCTCCTCGACCTCCCGGTACGGTTTGCCGTCGAGGTTTTCGCACCCGAGGCCGATCGCACTCACCCGCAGATCCGTTTTCCCAAGCTTTCTAAAGATCACTTCGCAGAGATCCTCCCGTTTATCGAAATCGTCGAACCAACTGTGTGTATGTTATCACATGGCTTCCATAAACCACGTGATAACAGAAAATGGACGAAAGTAGAGGTGGGACACAATCGCGACAAAGCGGGTGCGGGCAGCACCTTGGGGTCTCAGATCGAGCCAGATAATGACTGCACCCGCCTTCATAAGCCCCCAGCGGCCGGCGTTGCGTTGATACACTCTACCTAGCGAGATTGCCACTGTTCACCGTGTCCCACGATGGCGACGCAGGCAATCGTTGTAAGATGCGCGATCCAGTTGTAATTCGAATAGCGCGTCTTCCAAAATCCGATTCGACCCGCGAGATCTTCCGTTGAAGTCTGCTGCGTATATCGAGTCGCTTCCGTGATCGGTCAGCCGAAGACCATATTCGCGATCCGTACTGGCACGCGCTCTCATGTCGTCCGCGAAATCGCAGACCGGCCCCGCATACGTATTGCCGGCAGCATTCATCGCCTGCTGGTAGTCGTCCGACCCCAATTTGAATCCGAACCCCTGGAGGTTTTCCGACAAGTCATTTAGCAGTGCTTGCTTTGTTGCAGCCAAAAGCTTCGGCAGGCGATTGGTGGCGCCGCGGGTTATCCACCGGTCTTGCCAGAATATGTCTTGTGCGGCCATATGGTGCAGGGGGTTTTTGAAGACGTTCTGTTTCATGGATTGCGCCACCTGCTCGACCCGTGTTCTTCCGGTCGCCCGTAGAACGGAGCCCGCCACCCCCTGCGCTGGTAGTTTGCGTGACGCAGCCGGCGGTGAAGGCAGCGATGGCAAGTTCGCATCCCTTGCCGCATTTTTGTGGTTGCGCCCCCGTTTTACGGAGACCTTTGCATCGGCGCCTCATACCCCTTGCAAGGACCGCTGTGACATCCTTGCAAGGGCAGAGGAAGCCTCCCATCTTGTCATATTCCTCGACAAAGGGATCGACATTTTCTTCCGGCTCCCCATTTTTACTCGAGCAGACGGTGGGAGATTCCGGTTGCGTCGACGGCAAGTTCAAGGCCGCCCACGACGAAGACCAATGACTGGTCTGCCGCCTCGGACAATTCGTAATGGATTGCTCCTATGGGCCTGGTAGCGACGGGCGCTGTCATTCCCCCGGAGATGGGGCGTCGGCGTATGCGGTTGTGATGGAGGCCACGCTTCTGGGTGATTCGTTGACCATTTGAATCCGAGGAGAAGGGGTTGCTGCGAAGTGCCTTTGCCGATTACGCACACATTTATTACGACAAGTGTTGATATGATGGCATCAAAATTGTCGATAACATCGCAATTATGGTATCGAAGCAGGAAAAATCGTATGAATAGCGAATGGTGCTGAAGGCGCCTTTCATCATGCCGGCATCGTGAAGAGTACTCTCGGGTTTTCGACGCAATTTCAGATCACAGGTAGGTGGTGTGGAGTAGGGGAGGAGTTGGCGCGGGTGGGTAGACGAATGCTGATGGTAGCCGGTACTGTCGTAATGATCCTGTGTCTCATCGTTCTAATGGGCTGTGGGGGAGTCACATCCCCAGAAGATCCTGAAGAAGAGGCCGCCCCGGAACCGACCGCCCCCGAGGAGGAAGCAGAGGAAACGGAAGAGGAGATCGAGGCCGGATCACTCACCATCGCGCTCGCTCGTGAGTTCACCATCCTGGATCCCCACAAGAGCTCATCTGCTGGGGATATAGGTGCGCTGTTCGCCATCTTCGATAGATTGGTATCGGTGGATGGGGACGGGGAGCTCGCTCCTTTGCTGGCGACGGAATGGTCCGTTTCAGATGACGGTCTGGTGACCACTTTCGAGCTTCGCGATGATGTCGTCTTCCATGACCAGACCCCCTTTAACGCCGAGGCGGTTAAATTCAATTTCGATCGCATCATGGATCCCGCAACGGAATCGCAAGCCGCGCGATTTAATATGGGGCCATATGTGGAGACCCGCGTGATCGATGATTACACCGTCGAGATCGTCCATGAGACTCCGTATGGGCCCTTCCTGCGGCAGCTGCCCCACTATGGCATGGGAATGATATCTCCTACGGCCGTCGAAGAACTCGGTGAAGATATTGGCCAAGAGCCGGTTGGCACTGGACCCTATAAGTTCGAGGAGTGGGTCGGTGGTTCACACGTAGATCTCGTCAAGAATGAAGATTATGCTTGGGGGCCCGATTTTCTCCAGCCTCAGGGGTTTTACGATGAAATGCGATTTCGTTTCATAGAGGAGAATAGCACAAGAGCTGCGGCTCTTGAGCGGAATGAAGTTGACGTTGCTGCTGGATTGGCGGCCAATGATTGGATTCGCCTGCGCGATAGTGGAAATTTCGATGTCCACGTGTTTAATCGCATCGGCATGCCGCCTCCGGGGTTGTTCATTAATGTCGCCAAAGCGCCGACCGACGATGTTCGGGTGCGTCGCGCCTTAATCCATGCGGTGGACAGCCAGACAGTACGGGATGTGGTATACGAGGGAATACCAGGTCCTTCGGGTGGCGTACTATCATCGCACGCCTGGGCATACTGTCCTGAGGCAGGAGAAATGTACGACTATGACCTCGATAGGGCCGCTGAACTCCTGGATGATGCTGGGTGGAAGCTAGAAAACGGGGTTCGACAAAGGGATGGCAACCCGTTCGAGATCAAGTACCTCACACTGCCCGGTCCTCGGCCGGTGGCTGAAGTGATAGAAGCGATCCTTGTGGAACTCGGAGCCGAAGTGGAAGTCTGGGCGCTAGACAATCCGATGCAGCAGAACGTCGCACAAGATGGTGATCATAACCTGGTTTGGACGCAATGGGGTGGCACCGATCCTTCAGCCCTAATCGGGCGGTATGGATCCGAGAACATCGGGACCGGTTGGAATTTCTGCCACTATTCTAATCCGGAGATCGATGAACTGTTTCGCAGGGGAGAGTCCGAGACGGACCTGTCCGAACGAGAGGCAATATACCGGGATATCCAGCGGATACTCATGGAAGATGCCACAATAATACCGTTGAATCAGCAGACGTTGCTATGGGCTTTCCGTAAGGGGATCAAGGGCCTCGACCCACATGAGCCGACGGGCTTTATGGGGTATGTTGCCAACCTTCACGAATAAGATCAACTGCTCGGCCCCCAATTGTGGGGGTCGAGCAGTTAACTCCAACGAGTGGTTTCAACCTTGGAGCCATAAGACGGGAAGGTATCAACAAATATCGCCTGCGGTGATGTTGCATGCGTTTTGCCGATCTTGAATGGACCTGCACTCTTTACGCAGAAAGGACCCCGTTCTGATATGCCACGAGGTCCCGAGAACGCGGACCGGCCACCCCTCTGCTGAAGTGATGCCGGATGGTTTGACGGGTCCGCTCTTTGTCTGATGCCACCGAATTCCCGTAACGCGAACACACGTGCCAGAAAAGATCCCCAGATCAATAGGGATAGGCGTTGTAGACCTCCTCGAGATACCATTCTCCCCGGATCTTTACGAGTGCTAGGCCGAGTTCCATACCCTCGGTACACAGCGAGGAGAGTTCTCGCGTCACTTCCAGCGCCAGTAGCCGGGAAGGGTCTTCCGGATGATCCACCCATAATTTGCCCGGCTTGACGTGGGTGACCGTAAAATGATCCTCGATCATTTCCTCCACTTCGCCCTCGGGGAGCGGGGGAGGGAGCTCGGTGAAGTCATGCCAGCGAAGGCGCGTGGCCTCCATACCCTCGGCCACTTTGTCGCGGATATACTGCCGCCAGTGGGTGGCATCATCACCATCCATGCGCCCGGTTTCCGCCATCCAGGCCACCAGCCGTCGAAGCGTGGCGCGAACGTCGATCATCTGCTGCTCGGTTGCGAACATTTTCCGCGGAAGAAAGTACCCGAAAAACTCCGGCAGGTATTCAAAGAGTGCGTCCATTTCGGCCACTTCGATGAAATCCCGGTCACCACGCATCAATGAAGCGGATGGGAGTCCCGCATCGCCTCCCCCATAGACATTGATGGCGTAGGTCAGCATGTCGAGTGCCTGCTCGTACTTACGATGCGTGTTGCGAGAAACTCGCTTCTCCTCATGATCGAGGAACTCGGTGACTACCGCTGCAATGGAATTGGGCGAGCCCTTCGTCCCGGAGACCAGCTGGTCCAGGCGCGCGTTGACATGGTCGACGCTGAACGCCTCGGGGTCGTAGTCCTCCTCCAGCCAATCGAGGATTTCCTGGCGATGCTCGGGTCCATTGCCCGCGAGAACAGCGAGAATATCGTAATACCCGGGGGGGCCACCGGAATCCTCCGGAGGGCATGCCCGCTCACCATCCAGGCAGACAGGTGCCTTCTCCGAAGGCGGGAGAATGCGCCGCAACGTGATCCGGTGGTGCCAATCGTCGCCGAGGTCGTAGACGTATCCCATTTCATCCCCTGGTTTTTCGAGTAAGTCCGCGAGCATCGTTTTCTCTGCGAGCGGTGGATTCCAAACGTCCCGAAGGAGCGCGTTGGCATATATCGTGTTGTCCTTGCGGAAAAGGTAGAGGTGGCCACCTTCCCAACCCATCACCGCGAGGATTACTTCGTGGAGTTCTTCCAGTGACATGCCCGCCGACACCCGAAAATCCCTCCAGATTGCCGGCGAAATGTGTTCCAGGGCGATGCGCAATTCGTAAACAGGTGAAGACATGCCGGGATTCCCCCTCGTAGGTTCGCTATCGCTAGCATAATGGCTCGTCACTTCTGTGCCAATCCCTTGGCACTACACCAAGGGTACGCTTCTCAAGGGTACGCTTCTCGTGCCGATCTCTCCTGCCCCGAACGTCCACAAGAA
>PUNF01000212.1 GCA_003552525.1 Clostridia bacterium
ATAAACCGCACCGGCCTCGGACCATACCGGGGAATAACGGAGCCAGATCCATCGTATCGCCCCGTCGGGTCGCAGAAGGCGAAACTCGACCTCCGCCGTACCACCCGCAACATAATCCGGACATTCGATGAGGGCGGCAACTCTATCGCGATCGTCGGGATGTATCGCTTCCAGGACCAGGTCCGGGTTTGCCATGACGTCGTCGAGGGGGATGTCCCAGATCCTTTCGAAGGCAGGATTGATGTACAGGAAATCGTCACGTGTCCTGAGCCAGAATGCCTCTTCAATGTTGTCCGCGAGCTGGCGAAACCGCCCCTCGCTCTCCCTCAGGGCGTCTTCCACACGCCTTCTTTCGGTTACATCCCTCGCGATCACCAGGAAACCCTGGCCTTCCTGTTCACTCACAACGGAGATGTTCGCCGCATACCAGCGCCACTGGCCGTCCAGCGTCCGCAAGCGCAACTCCACCCGAGTCCCATCCTGCCCGGACTTCGCGACGGCCGCAAATCTACCTCTGACTTCGTCGACATCCCGGGGATGAACGAAGGCTTCAAGCGGTGCACCGATTACATCGCCCGAATCGTGACCTAACCAAACCCTCCAGTTCGGCGATACGTAGGTGAACGTGCCCTCGTCGTCGAGGGCCAGGATTAGGTCATAGGCCCGTTCGACGAAGTTTCGGAACTTGCGCTCGCTCTCGACGATGCGCCGCTCCATCCTGTAGCGCTTCTCCACGTTTCTAAGGATGATAATGGCGCCTGCAACACCATCCCCGGGGCCCGGTATTGGTGCCACCGAATACTCAACCGCAACGCGGCCCCCGCGATGATCCCTCAGGAAACGGCGATCCACCGCGATGGATGCCCGGCCCGTCTCCAAGGCTTCTGACAGCGGATCCTCCTTCATCGATGACGCATCTTCGGATTCCATCCGCAAGATATCGTGGGCAAAGACCCCGCGGGCTTCTTCCGCGGTCCAACCCGTGATTTGTTCGGCGCGCTCATTGAGCAGCGCAATACGTCCTGTTGCATCTGTCGCGATCACGGCGTCCGCCATGGCCTGCAATGTGGTGCGAAGCCACCGCTCCCTTTCCCGCAGATCCAATCGTGCCCTGCGATCCTGCAGATGCGTACGGATCACCTCGGCTGCCGCGGCCAATGTTCGTTCTTCCTCTGGAAGAAATGGACTTCGGATTCCGCCCCGTCCATTGGGATAGGAAACCTCGAAAGACCCTACGTCGCCGTATATCGACTCGAATGACGTCCGCAGCGTACGGCCATCCTGATTGAAACCGGGGGATTCTATGCATCGATCACCGTACCGGATTCGAACCCCCGCTGCACTCGGATCGGCCATGGCGCGCTTTATCTCCCACATCACGCGGGTGAGAAGGTCATCCACACTCAGGGTAAGATCCCGGGTGAGCTCTGTGATCGCCTGCAGAAGGTCCAGTTCCTTGTTACGTTCGGCAAGATCGTCGAGCAGTTGCTCTTTCTGTCGATCACGGAACCGCTGGCTCGATATGTCGCGGAACACAAGCACCGCCCCGACGCGTTCTCCTCGTCCATTAAAGCTGGGAGCGGCACTGTCATCGACGGGAACCTCGGTTCCGTCGCGACGGACGAGCAAGGTGTGCCCGGTGAGTGTCTCTGCACGGCCACTCTCCAGGGCCTCGAGCAGCGGGTTCTTGACCGGACCACGCGTGTGTTCATCGATAATGCGAAAGACCTTCGACACCGGTCGCCCGACTGCTTGGGCACGGGTCCAGCCCGTCACCCGTTCCGCCACGGGATTGATCCGGATAATCCGGCCTTCGGCATCCGTTACAATCACCCCGTCGGCAATACTATCGAGGGTGATGCTCAACTCCTCCTGCTGCGCCCTGGCATCTTCTCGCTGGCGCTCGATGACCCTTCCGGCATCCCGGTATTGGTCGATGAGATAGCCCAGGCCGAGGGCACACAAGCCATAGGTGATGATGACCACGCCAACTCCCGCCTCCGAGAATGCGCATCCATGAACGGTACCGCTGACCGCGAGTACGGCAAGGGCAGCCACGAAGAAGGCAAAGGAAGGGCGCAAACCATGCGATGCGGCAACGAATATGGCGATGAAGCCGAGGGAAACCCGCTGATACGGGCTGGGAAGAAACAGGGTGAGGATCAGCAGGAACACGGCGACCACCAGAATGGGCCGCCATGGATGTTCTATCATCTTCAATACGGGCCGCACCTCCAAACGCCCGGGCAGAAGAACCATTGCTAACGCCGCATGCACCTTCAATGAGAGGGCTCACTTCCCCATCGGAATCGGCTCGTGGCAACAGCCTGCGGGGAACTTGCCCCCGATCTTATCGAATTATGCGTGCATTTTGAACCCCGAACGACACGCTTATCTACCCAAAACCGACGCCATGCGATCCCATTCCCCAAACTCCTGCAAGTGAAAACCCGGGATGCGCTCCGCGCACGGAAAACGGACTTACAATTGCCGGGTCGGGATCGCCGCACATCGCGCGGACTTGGTGGGAAACGATAAACCGCCTCTTGCGGCCTTTCAGGGGTATAACGGTGATCCCACGATCAATGATCCGGGGACATTGCGGCACACGGGTATACCGGGTCTCTGCTTCTTCGAAATCGCGGTCGCATCGATGGAGGACATGTGGGGCAGGCAACGGGGTGATCCCGTTGCCTGTTGGACGAGACGGAGATAGATCAAAGCATATGGGCCAGGAGCGTGTTGATCGATAGGAAATAGATCAAAAGTCCCGTAATATCCTTCAGCGTCGTGATGATCGGATCCGATCCCGCAGCCTGGTCCATCCCCAATCGAACGAGGATCCACGGGATAAGGAAACCCAGCGCCGTCGCAACGGCGATCGTAAAGGCCAACGAGACTCCCACGGCCCAACCGAGTTCTGGAATGCCCTGCCAAAGGCTGGCGATCATCCCACCCAGCGCACCCAGCAAGACTCCCATGACGACACCATTGCGCACTTCCGTGCCCCATGTGCGAAGAAAACGCGTGATATCAATGTGCCCGAGGACCAGCGCACGGGTGAAGATCGTGGACGACTGTGTGCCGACGTTGCCGCCCATGTCCATGATTACCGGTATGAAAAAAGCCACGAAGGGCACTGCCTCCAGCGACTCCTCGTACCCGGCGATCACGGTTCCTGCCAGCATTCCACCCGCCAGGGTGATGAGGAGGAAGGGAAGCCGGGCGCGCAAGACCTGCATGAGCCCCCCCTCGAGCAGGCGGCGACTACGGCCGGACTCCTCTTCCTGCAGGGCAAGGAGTCCTGCCTTATCGAAGATATCTTCCGTCGCCTCTTCCTCGAGGATGTCCATGGCGTCATAGATGGAGACGATCCCCACCAGGCGTCCCTCGCTATCCAACACGGGTACAGCAGACAGATCTCGATCCTGCAGGATGTTGGCGACATCCTCCTGGTCATCCCCGGTGGAGACACTCACTACCTCGGGATCCATCATCTGTTCTATCAGTATATCCGCCGGCGCCGCGACGAGATCGCGAAGAGAGAGAACACCCTCGAGATGTCGTGTATCGTCGGTGACATAGATCACGTAGGGATTCTCCACATCTTTCATCTTCCGACGTATACGCTGCAGGGCATCCTCGGCCGTCCCCTCCCGGCGTACACTGACAAAGCTTGGGTTCATCAAACGACCGGCTGTGCCCGGATCGTAACCCATGAGAAAGTCCGTGGTTTCCCGTACCTCCGGTGGCAGTGCGGATAGCAGGCGGCGCGCCACCTTCGCCGGGAGTTCATCGAGGAGGCGTACACGCTCATCGGCGGGCAGGTCTCCGAGGTAGGCGAGGGCCTCATCCTCCGCGAAACCCTCCATCAACTGTCCCTGCAAATCGGCATCCATCGCCTCGAATACCGAGAGGGCCTGGTTCTTATCCAGCAGGCGGAAGACGACCGTCCGTTCCCCCGGGTGGAGCGTCTCCAATGCCTCGACGATATCGAATGTATCGGCATTCGCGAGCAACGCCTTCAAAGCGTCTAGGTCCTTTTGCTCGAGGTAGTCCCGAATCGTATTCATCAACTCCATGGAACAACATCCTTTCCGTCACTAAATCGGCCACGCATAAAGGCACACCCTCATCAGTCGTTTCCCCTCGAAAGACTGACCCTATCGGGACCACCTCCTCCCCAATGTCGCCAGCATCTAATCGCGAACAAGTAGCGAATAAAGCAATTGATCACGTGCATTTTCGACCATCAAACGCCCGACGAAATCGAGGTTGCGGCGAACGAGATGGGCCCGCAATATCTGAAGTAAACGCATGCCGAACACCTGCCTCCCGGTCATCTTCTCTTCGGTTCACCTGATTACTCCCCGGGTGAGAAAGCAATGCCGCGGACCACCTCCTTCGCATAAAAAAAGCCGACGCTCCGAGGAGCCGTCGGCACCGTTTATCACGCGCGGTTGACCAAATCTTGGTCCGAATACCGAAGACCCCTCGTCCGGGATTCGGCACTGGATGACGTAGAATCCGAGGATTCAGCTGGATTAGGCAGACCTTAAGCCGATCGTGCCGCTTATACCCAGGCCCCGTCTCTGGACAGTTGTGGGCACCAGCCTGTGTTCATCCAGGAGCCTCACCCAACGAGTCTCCCAAAATATTGACTGTGGCAGTGTAACAAACACCCCGGCGGGAGTCAAGGAGAATACTGCCCCACCCCGGGCCGAGATCCCGCGTAATCTCCCGATTCGCGCGAAGCCTATCCCGCGAGTGCGCTCCATGGGGGAATTCGAAGCGGGGCTCCCCACCCCGGGCAGACAAAGCCGCGGCCGAGGCAGGGCACTTACGCCTCCTCTGGCGATACACCCAATTCTTCCGCCATTTGTTCGATCTCTTTCCACACGTTCTCGTGCAGCGCCACACCCCGTAAGCGGTTTTCGGCATGCTGGCGACGCTCGGGATCCCCGGCGACCATCACTTCTTCTTCTCCCTCGGCCAAAGGTGCTTCGCGAAGCTGACCGATGAAGGCATCCATCCGCTCCGAGAACGCATTCGGGTCCATGCATGCGTCGATTCGCATGGCAGCGACAAAGTGTCCAACACCCGATGCACCGGGATCTGCCCCGGCCAACACCGACGTAAGGACCGAGGCCCCGGATAGCACGCCGCTTAGGATATCTACCACCGCGGCCAGTCCGTACCCCTTGTAACCTGCGGTTTCCTTCGTGCCACCCAACGGGAATAACCCCCCACCTTCGATAATGGCCTCAGGGTCATCCGTGGGCAGGCCTCTTGCGTCCGCACCCCAACCGATCGGCACTGTCTCGCCCCGGCGCCGCATCACCTCTACTTTTCCAATGGGGACACCACTCGTTGCCATGTCAAGGAGAAACACCGGCTCTCCCCCGGCCGGTACCGCCACGGCGATCGGATTGGTGCCGAGTAGCGCTTCCCGGCTTCCGGTGGGCATCACGAGCGGTCGTGAGTTGGTCAGGCAGAGTCCAATCATCCCACATTCTGCTGCCATAGCCGCATAATAGCCGGCAATGCCAAAATGATTACTATTTCCAACGGTCCCCACCCCAACGCCATGCACCCGTGCGAGATCGATGGCGTACTCCATGGCGCGCCTGGTGACCACGTGGCCGAGACCATTGTCGCCATCCATGGAGAACACGGCTCCCATTTCCCGGACGATCTTGGGGTGTACCTGCGGATTGACATGCCCGGCGCGTAAGCCGTTGACATAATAGGAAATGAGCCTCGACACCCCGTGGGATTCGATACCCCGAAGATCTGCCGTTACGAGAACATCCGCCACAATCGCGGCATCTTCGGGTGGTACTGCACAGGCCTGCAAGATATCGCCTACGATTCTCCGCACTCGCGTCTCGGGCACCCGCGTGTAATCCGCACGTTCATTCAATCGACCCACCCTTTCCCCATCATGCGTCGCCGTACAACCAGTCGTAGATGATTCGTGAATCCTGTACCCGCGTCACGTAGAGTCTCGTCTCCCGGAATGTGATGGCCGTCGGGAACGTGTCCGCATCCAGGCCCAGAGGGCTCTGTAGCCACCGCGCCGCATTCCCTGGACCGGCGTTATAGGCAGCGAGGGCCGCATCGACTGTGCCAAATCTATCGAGCATTTCCCGCAGGTACCATGCACCGAAACGGATGCTGGTTTCTGGCTGGAAAAGGTCGTCGGGCTCGAAGGGTTCGCCGAGGCGCCGGGCGATCTCCCTTCCCGTATCCGGCATAACCTGCATCAACCCCATCGCTCCCGCCCAAGAGGTAACGGCCGCGCGAAACCTGCTTTCCTCGCGCATAACCGCGTACAGGAGGTGTTCCGGCACGTCGAACTCCCGGGAAGCCGCTTCCACCATCGGGCGAAAGGCGCGGGGGTAGGATAACCGATAGGCGGCGGGACAGGGCCGCGCGGCAACCAATGCGCTGCCCCAGCGCACGGCACGCTCGTATTCACCCGCCTCGAGGTGACGTTCCGCGAGGTATAGCTTGCCCACCGCACCTACGCGGTCTTCGCCGATCCTTCTTTCTAATTCCGCCAGCTCGGTCCGCCCGCTTTCCCGATAGGCCTCCACCCTTACCAGGTATTCGGGTTTCTCCGCAACGAGCTCGGGTCGGATGTCAAATCGCGGCTCAAGCCCCAATCGCCTCATCCAGGCGGGGCGATGCTCCAGGCGCTCTATCAGCGCTTCACGTCGCGCATCGCCTTCATCCAGCAGCAAGATCGCTCGGTACGCTGCGTCATCCCAAAGGGTTCCCTCGCTTTCGGACACATTCAGGTAAAGCGGCAGCGCCCTTTCGGTGCGTCCCATCTCGTCCCAGATGCGCGCACCTCGCCACTGTGCATCCGGTTCCGGTGCCATTGAGAAAGATTCCGCCGCCGCCTCTTTCTCGCCACGACCTTCGAGGATGATCGCGGCCCTGTAGGCACCGTCTTCGCCGAGATCCCGATAGATTTGGAGCGCCTCATCCCGGCTGCCCAGGGCCTCCAGGCACCGCGCATACCACCACTCGGCGTCGCCAATACCCTCGCCCAAGAGATCCCCGAACCTGCCCGCAGCCTCCTCGACCGCCCCCGTCTCCCATAGTGCACGTGCAACGTGCAAGCGTGCCGAGGTGTCCTCCACCGTTACATCCATGTATTCCTCCGCCAGCAGCTCCCACTGCCCGTCACGGGCCAGGGCATCGATGACGCCTTCATCTTCCAGGCCCAGGGAAAGAACGCGATCGATGTCGCTCCGATCGGTGATTCGCTCGAGGAGTACTTCGATCGCGTCATCGGACCGATCTGCCTCCAGGAGGGCATCAACGTACTCTTCATAGATCTCCCGTGTGGACAGCAGATCGAGGGCCTGCGCATAATGGTCCACCGAAGCATCGGGGTCGGAATCGAGTGCCCGCCGGGCCAGCGCAATGGACGCGAGGTATCCGACGGCATCCTGGCGCTTGGACAGGGTGCTCAGCGTCTCGTGGGCTCCAGGTGGGTCACCCTGTGCCCACTCCAGCCTGGTCACCGGCCACAACACGCCCGGGATACCCTCGAGCGACGGCTCCGGGAACTCGGTAAAGTCGGTCGGCGCCCGGGACTCTTCCTCTTGAGAGGGCAGCGGAGCGAAGGGGTTCTCTATGACACCCCTCGCAACCGACCACAGGAGCGCCGTGCCCACGATGGCTCCCCCGAGGAGGGCAATTCCAACGTATAAAAGGATTCTCTTCAAATGGGTCATCCCTCCATCACGCATCGAAGTGCACTGCCGAAACCTTCGCTTCGCCGTCGCGATAGACCTTCCGGCAGGATACGCGGCATCTTTTCGGAAATACCTTATGTCATGAGCATAACGCCTCGAAAACCCGATGACCACATAGATGGAGGTTTCGGTATGCAGTATCGATGCTTTGGCAACACTCGCCAGAAGGTATCCGCACTGGGCTTTGGGCTGATGCGCCTTCCAAAGAACAGCGATGACCCGGCCGACATCGACGACGAACGTGCCATCCCATTGGTGCGTAATGCAATCGATCAGGGCGTTAACTTCCTGGACACCGCCCATGGATACCACGGGGGCGAAAGCGAGCGCTTCGCCGCCCGGGTTCTCAGGGACGGGTACCGGGAGAAGGTCACCCTGATGACCAAGTTACCCAGCTATGCAGTGGAAACGGAAGATGACTTCGAGCGCCTTCTCACCGAACAGATGGAGAAGCTCGAGACGGATCACATCGATATCTATCTCCTGCACGCGCTCAACCGCGAGCGATGGGATAAGGTCGCGCCCCTTGGGGTCACACGCTTCCTGGATCGCGCAAAGGGCGACGGACGAATCGGGGCCACTGGGTTCTCCTTCCACGACGACCGATCCGTGTTCAAAGAAATCATCGACGCATACTCCTGGGACGCGTGTCTCATCCAGCTCAATTTCATGGACTGGGATTACCAGGCTGGCGTGGAGGGCATGCGCTATGCTGCGGAGCGTGGAATGGGGATCGCCGTGATGGAACCCCTTCGAGGCGGGAAATTGGCCGGCCGGGTCCCCCACGAAGTGGACCGCTTATGGAACACGATGCACCCTGAGCGCAGCCCCGCCGAATGGGCGTTCCGCTGGGTGGCCAACCACCCGGAGGTCGGCACAATTCTCAGCGGCATGAGTACACAGGATGAAGTGGATGAGAACATCCGGGTACTGTCCGATGCAACACCCGAATCGATGACTCGCGAAGAGCTGGCGTTAATTGATCGTGTCCGCGAAGTGTACCTTGAACGCATGGCCGTGCATTGCACCGAATGCGGATATTGCATGCCCTGCCCGGAGGGGGTCGATATCCCCGGGGTATTCAAGCTACACAACGATCTGTCCATGTACGATGACACGGACAATGCGCAGAGGATGTACGCGAATATGCTTCGCGATGAGAAGGGATTCCCACAATGCATCTCGTGCCGCATCTGTGTGCCGGCTTGCCCCCAGGGAATCGATATACCGGAAGAACTCGCGGAATCACACGCCGCCCTCGATGATGATTCCGCGAAATAACCTAAAAAATCGCACTTGTGGACGGGGCTCCTAGGGATTGCGGGCCCCGTCCAGCACCCTTCGGAAGATGGTCCGCATCTCATCGGCGTCCAGGTCTCGAGGACCCATGCCCTGGTCCCGGAGGGCGACTTCTACCAGCCGCTCGAGCGCATCCTCATCAAACGGCACATCCAACCGAAGATCGATGCCGCAGCGGAGGGCGAGATCCTCCACCGCCGTCGAAAAGGCGGGTGTGCCCGTTCCCGTTGCCTGCGTCAATGCTTCCATCTTGGGGCGGATCTCCGGGGCATACCGGCGAATCACATGGGGCAGGAAAGCCGCGTTTAACAGCCCGTGGGGAAGATCGTACGCCCCGCCGGCGGCCTCCGCCATCGCGTGTACAGGACCGAGCGATGAAGAGGCAAACGCGATACCGGACATGATACTCGCCTCCAGCATACGGCCACGCGCCTTGAGATCGTCGCCGGCACGAACCGCCCGCTGAAGGTATTGGAAGACCAAACGGATCGCACACAAGGACAGGGTCTCAGCCAAAGGATGGGTGCAGCGGCTAATGTAACACTCGGTCGCGTGCGTAAGCACATCCATGCCCCCGTGCGCGGTCGGTTCGGGCGGGAGAGTAACGGTCAACCGCGGATCGGCGATGGTGAGGACCGGGTAGAGGGCCTTCCCGCCGATCCCGATCTTCCGATCACCGAGGTGACCACGCTCCATCCGGTTACTTCAGAAGCAGAGCCCGCGGTGGTCGGTATCGCGACGACCGGTAACGGTGCCTGGATGTATTGCTCCTCGCCCTCCAGCACCTCCAAAGCCGAATCTCCCGGGGCCAGGGCCGCTGCCGCCTTGGCCGCATCGATCGCGCTGCCACCCCCGAGGGCAACCACGCCCTCGGCCCGCATCGATCGCGCACCTTCTGCGGCCGATTCCACATCGGAGGCCCGGGGATTGGGATGCACATCGTCATGGATCCGGTACGTGATCGATACGCCAGAAAGCAACGTCTCCACCGACTCCGCCAGCCCGGCTGCCATGACCCCGGGATCGCTCACCACGAGCACCCGGGATATTCCGAGATCCCCTAGCTCCTCCGCCAGCTGTCCCACGGTGCCCTCTCCGAAGACCACCCTCGTCTTGCCGATCTCAAATCTCGATCGCATCGGCACCACCTCCCCACTCCCATGATTTCCGAAGTGAAGGAGGAAACCCTCCCCGGGCAACCGTCCTGCTCACTCGCCGCGGAGAGGAACCACGGCGCAAAATCGCGAAGTAGAAGTAGCTGCGAAATCCTTGGGAGTGGAGTCAACCGCGCGCGCCACCCGTGATGCATGTGTGGTCCATGTGTTGATCCGGCAATGACAAACAACACCTTGCTGGGAGGCGGAAATGTCTACACCACTGATCCGTGCCGAGTCACTCACGAAAGTATACGCTCACGGTGAAGTCGAGATCCACGCCCTCCGGGACGTCTCCCTCGAGGTGAGAACCGGCGAGTTCGTGGTGATCGTCGGCCCGAGCGGGTCGGGAAAGAGCACGTTGCTCAACATCCTCGGCGGGATGGACACCCCGACTTCCGGGCATGTCGTCTACCGCGGCGAGAACCTGGCCGACTACAGCGAGCGGCAGTTGACGGAATATCGAAGGCACGAAATCGGCTTCGTGTTCCAGCTGTACAACCTGATCTCATCCCTAAACGCCCGGGAGAACATCGAGCTCGCCACCGAACTGGTCCGCAATCCCCTCGACCTCGACGAGGTGCTGGGGCGCGTCGGGCTGTCCGAAAGGGCCCAGCACTTTCCTTCACAGATGTCCGGCGGGGAACAGCAGCGCGTAGCCATCGCCCGTGCGCTGGCGAAAAACCCGGGGATGCTGCTCTGTGATGAACCCACGGGCGCACTCGATTACGAAACCGGCATCGGCATTCTCGCCCTGCTACGGGAGCTCAACGAGGCGTATGGAACGACTGTCGCAATCATCACGCACAACATGCCCGTCGCGGATATGGGGGATCGCGTCTTCAGGATGCGAAGCGGGGAGATCGTAGAGGTGCGGGAGAACCCGGAACCCAGGCCCGCCGAGGAGATCGTCTGGTAGCCGCTTTCAGCACGAGGAATTGGAGGCTTTCCCGTGAGAATCAAGGTCCTGATCGCTTCAGTAATCGTCTTGGCGCTGATCGCCGGCGCAGCCATATTCATTCTCGAGCCCGGCGCCATCGCGGTGGAAACGGAGCAGGCTGAGGTGCGCGACGTGATCCGCAACATATCGGCAAGTGGATACGTGGTCGCCGATATCGAGCGCAAGATCCCGGCCTTACACAACATGCGCATCATCGACCTGGGGGTCGATGCGGGGGACCACGTGCAACGGGACGCGGTCCTCGCCCGGGGTGACACCTCAGATCTGGAGGTCGAAAGGCGCGATCTGCAGGTGGAGATCGCCGCGATGCAGACACGAATCCGCTCGGCCAGGCAAAACCTGCCCGGACAAATCGCATCGGCTCAGGGCCAAATCGACTCCGCGGCGATAGAACGAGAACACGCCGAGGATTCGCTGGAAACCGCGAAAGAGCTTTACGAAGCGGGGGCCATACCCAGGACACAGCTTGAGGCGGCTGAATCCCGCGCAGCCCAAACACGCGCCGCCCTCCAGGCGGCAGAAAGCAGCCTCCGGGAAATCACCGCGGAGCGGGATACCCTCGATCGAAAGGAGGAACAGATCTCGGCGATGCGCGATCGCATCGAGCGGATCAATGCGCGAATCGATGAACATACCGTACGTGCACCGGACGACCTGGTCGTCGCGGAGCGGCTGGTCGATGAGGGCGATCTGGTCGCAGCCGGGACCCCGCTGTTCCTATTGCAGTCAGAAGCAGTCCATGTCGAGGCCGAGATTCTCGCGCAGGATGCCCGCTCGGTTGCGCTCGATCAAAGGGTGATCCTAAGCGGGGATGCGCTCGACAACGAGTTCGAAGCACGGGTCCGCCGCATCCACCCCCGGGCAGTCGAACGCGTGTCGGATCTTGGGGTCACGCAACGCCGCGTACCCATAGACATACGCCTAGAAGAAATCCCACCGGGCGTATCCGCGGGATATCCCGTCGACATCGACATCATCGTGGACGAAAAGCGCGCACTTGCCGTCTCTCGGGATGCAGTCTTCACCCTTGCAGGAGATCACCACGTCTTTCGCGTGGTCGAGGGACGCGCCCGTCTCACGGCGATAGAAGTGGGCCTCGAGGGTGATGACGATTACGAGATTCTCTCGGGACTTTCAGAGGGGGACCACGTCGTGATCAACCCACCGCGGGAGCTGGAGGACGGAAGCCGCACCCGCTAAGTCGGAAACCGGAAGTCGCCCTCTCATCCGCTGGCAATGTCGACATTCGCCCGACCGCAGCAGATGTGCAGGTGTTTTACATATCGAAATGGCCCACGGCCTCGGTACCGGCGCAACCACCACGCCCTGTAAATATCGGACTCGCGCCCCGTCTGCGCGGAAGCAGGCGCACCTGTACCTCTCCCGTCATGCTCTCTGTGACCCGCTCTTGCATTGCATCCACCTCGGGTGACAGGAGGGTTGCGCCCCGGGGCCGCTCCGCAGTTACCTCGAGCACGTACCGCCGATTGGCCACCTCGACCCGAACCTCCTCCTCACCGATGTGCACGTGCCTGATGCGCCCCCCACCGTAGGTCGTGAAGCGATATAGCTGCCCATCCACGAGCAGCCCCGCGATCAGTCCCGTGAACGCACGACCAACCCAGGGAACCGTGGCCAGTGAGAGCATCAGGGAAGTGCGCGGCCGTTCAAAGTGGTTGGACTGCATCCAAATCCACGATCGCGGAAAACTCCGCCCCCAATCGCGCTCGATATACCCCCGCCCTCCGTCGAAGGAGCGCGAGGATCCGCCCATGTCCAGGCTTCCAAAGAGGGTGTGATCCATGCTCAATACCCCGTGATAACACTGCATGAATGGCGCGAAGGTATAGGGCCCCATCACGCCGGGCGACAGCCATGTTTGGGGCCAGGGCGAGCGGTCACCGGTCATCACCGACCCCTGCAAGGAGCCCGATGGCCCCTCGAGATCCAGTTCCACCCGGTCGAGCGAAAACCGGCTCGACCCGACCTGCACAGCCCAGGGCCGTCCACTAGTCACCGAAAAGGCCCCGAGATCATAGCGATTGTAGGTCGCCTCACCCCGTACCCCATCGAGAACCTGCACGAACGCATGGCTCTCATCCGGCGTCGATGCGTGAAAAATACCCGGTATCAGAGCCAAGATCGTCTCTCGATCTGCCGAGACCATCTTGAAGTACCATCCCTCGAACCAGCCACGGGCGATCCCCCAGCCGTGATATCCCTCCGGCTGCCACAGCGATCGCGTCCGATGCCAAAACGCCGGCCCCGGGGGCGGCGCCGGTACGATCTCCACCCGTTCCCTCGACATATCCCGCCCCTCCCGCTCAAGCGACTTGCGCGTCTCATACCTTTTCTTTCAAGGGCAGGGGTACCCCTTTGTTTCAGGCGCAAACATCGAGCTAAATTTCCGGGCCGCTATGACCGATAGAAGTACCGACGGGCCCACAACGTGTATCGGTGGGCCAGTGAACGGCGAAAGCGGGGCCCCCTGGCCGTACGGATCGGACGAGGGGTCGACCCCGATAGGCATCGATTCCAACAAACGCTAGGGGATGTGATGGAAGTGGGTAAACTGAAGGGACTCTACGCCAATCGGTCACTGGTGGTCAAGCTCACGATGCTGTTCCTGCTCATCGGGTTGGTGCCCGTGGGCGTGGTCGGCGTACTGGCCAACAACAACGCACAGGAGAACATCGAGTACCTGGTATACTCCGAGCTGGCACTCTTTGGCGAGTTGGCCGAACGGAGCATCGAGGATTACCTCGAGGGGATACGGGGCGAAGCCAACATCATATCGAACACGCGCGACATCTATCAGAGCATGAATATCCTCCAGGATGTGAACTGGAACCTGGACCACATGGATTGGCGAGAACGGGAGCGCCTGATTTCGGACATCTCCGCCTCTGCCATGGAAGAAAAGGGCTATCCGTTGATCTACATTACCGATCCCGATGCGCAGATCATCTTCAGCACCGACGAGGGATTCATGGGTGCCGACCTTTCGGACCGGGACTACATCGCCGATGCGCTCGGCGGGCGGACCACCTGGTCCGAGCTCTTCTACTCCAATGTCACGCATACCAATGTCATGGCCGTCTCCGCGCCCATCCGAAGCGAGGGCGCGTCCGGGGAGATCCTCGGCACGCTCAACCTCACCATATTCGATGAGGGCCTCGCCGCCGCGGTACACGACGGCCTGGACACCCTGGGTGAATCGGGCGATGCATACCTCGTCGACGAGACCGGCCTCCTGCTATCGAACACGCGACTCGGGGACTACACGGAGGACGCTGCCCTCAACGAAAGGGTCAGTACCGAGGGCACCGAAATGCTCGCGGCCCCCATCCGCTCGGGAGACTTGAATTTCCAGGCACAGAGCTTGTACCCGGATTACCTCGGAAATCCCGTCCTGGGAACGGTAAACGTACTACAGATGGGTGACACCCCTGCGGGGCTTCTGGTCGAGATCGATGAAGCGGAAGCGCTGGCGGGGGTACATCGCATGCGGACGATGATGATCACCATCATCGCCATCGCCGCCATCGCCGTCGCCGGGGTCGGCATCCTCCAGGCCCGCACCGTGGCATCCCCGATCATCCGCGTGGCGGACGAGCTGGGGGTAATCTCCAGTGGTGAAGGCGACCTGACGCGGGAATTGCCCGTGGTATCGAACGATGAACTCGGGCGCCTCAGCGAAAACTTCAACGCATTCCTCGGCACCATGCGCGAGCTGATCACCGACATCATCAACTCGAGCAAGGAAGTCGCGGAGACAGCCGGGGGCGTCGAATCCAACGCGCAGC
>PUNF01000187.1 GCA_003552525.1 Clostridia bacterium
GAAGGCTACAATCAAGCCATGGCCGAGAATAAAAACTATATCGGTTTTCTTATGGTATTAATGCAGAGGATGGTGAGCAGTAGCACCCGGGCCATCAGGGAAGCCTTAGAGAGAAGAAGAGACATGTTAAAAGTTGGAGCTATGAGTGAAGCCCGTTTTGACTGGGAAGAACTATGGGAACTTAATGGCCAGGAACTGTTCGAAGAAATCATTGATAAAGGTTTCTGGGATTTAAAAAGTGAACTGGAACAGGTAGAATATCTTCTGACCCTGGCCAGAAGATGCGAAACCGGGTACATAGATGCCAAGGCAGAAAAACTCCTTGATATTATTAATAGACTTCAGCTGGAAGAAAATAATGAGGAAATAAAGTTCCTTGTATTTACTGAATTTAAGGCTACTCAGAATATGCTTTGTGAGTTTTTACAGAGAGAAGGGTTTTCTGTAACCCTGCTTCATGGATCTATGGAGATGGAAGAGAGAAAAAAAGCTCAGGAAGAGTTTGCCGATGACTGCCAGATAATGATTTCCACCGAAGCCGGTGGTGAAGGTCTTAACCTTCAGTTTTGCCATCTGGTAGTAAATTACGATCTCCCCTGGAATCCCATGCGCCTGGAGCAAAGAATCGGGCGGGTGGATAGAATTGGACAGAAAAGAAAAGTTCGAGCCTTCAATTTCGTTCTGGAAGATACAGTAGAGTTTAGAGTTCAGGAGGTTCTGGAGAAAAAGCTTCAGACCATCCTGGATGAATTCGGAGTAGATAAAACTGGTGATGTCCTTGATTCCGGTCAGGCCGAGAGGAACTTCAGTGATGTTTACATAAAAGCCATAATGGATCCCGACAGAATTGAAAATGAAGTTGATCAGCTCGCAGAGGAATTTAGAGAGAAAACAGAGGAACTAAAAAAGACAAAGAATATAATAAAAGATGATAAAGAGATAGATACAGGAATGCTCAAGAAATTAAAAGACCTTCCCCTGGGCACCTGGATAGAAAAAATGGTAACCAGTTATATCCAGAGCCGTGGGGGAGAGGTGGAGAAAACCCTCACCGGATATAACCTGGTGTGGCCTGATGGTACCAGAGAAAAAGATGCCAGGTTTGCCGGTAAATATTTTGATGAGGCAACCGGAAATCTTTACAGCCTGGAAAACAAGAGGATCAGGGATATTTTAGATAAGAAACATTATTTCATTGAAGATGAACCTGTTCCCTGTTTATCGGTTAAAAGTATTCCCCGGGAAATAAAGGGCTACTGGAGTTTATGGCGTGTGTCTTTGATAAGTGACCACAAAGAAGTAGAAAGAGAAATTCCACTTTTTCTTGCCGACGAAGGAAAAATATATGAACCGACGGCTAGAATTTTGTGGGATAAGCTTATGGAAAAAAACAATATTGAGTTTACCGGTTTTTCCAAAGGAAATGATAGTTTGGAAGCCCTGTTTAATGCGGCAAGAGAAAAGGGATTTGATATTTTCAAGGAGATAGAAGAACAGCATAATAAACGCCTGGAACTTGAAGAAAAGAAAGGCAGACTAGCTTTTAAGTTGAGGCGAGAAGCGATCTCCCGGATCGGGCTGGAAAATGTCCGCAAAGCCCGGCTAAGAGAATTAAAAAGAGAAGAGGAAAAATGGGAGGAAGACCTGGAAAAGGATAAAAACTATATCCCCGAACTAACACCCATTTGTTTGCTTTATGTGGAGGGAGAGTAATATGAGCTGGGAAAATAAAATTATTGAATCCTTCCCCAATAGTCTGGAACAGATAATTCTTGTTACCGATCCAGATGAAGTAATGAAAGAAGAGAAGTTACTGAAAAAAATCATAGATAAAGGGTTTAATCTTCTGGATCTGGAAGATCCGGTGAGCTTTCGGTACCTTTTTGAAACTAATTATCGCTATAGTGATGATCAGGATAGATTAATAATCAGGATCGAAAAGGATGACTTCAATCAGTTTCCCTATGAATATCTCCGGGAAGGGTTCCGGGTTTCTCTAAATCTGGATCAATTTTTTCCCAAGCTAAATTATTCAGTAATAAGACAACTGGATCCCGAAAGCCTCAAGCTTCTCTATGAGGCATATAAGAACTATAGTGGAGAGACCCTGGGGGAAAAAGGGACTGCAATGTTTATTCTGCAGAATATGTATAGGATAACCCCTGGATTAATTGAAGAAAAAACAGAGCTAATCCTACAGTTATTCAGATTGCATTTGAATGAAATAAACATACCCAAAACCCTTGTTAAATTTCTGCTGCAGGATCTCAAATTAAAAGAGAAAGAGATAGAATTTTCCCTGGAAAAAGCTTTTATGGAGCGGGAATTCTTTTTTGACGTATTGCAAAAGCAGTGGGAAACATATATTGAGGATTTGCAAAAACAAACCGGGAAGCCCTCAATTCCTTTTGATAATCCTGAAATTAGAGTCTACGTGGACAGTTTGTTTTTAGAGGGACTTTTAAAACCGGTAGAAACTGAACAAAAAGCAGATGATCTACCTTACTGGGTTCAACTGGGAATAAAAACGGATGAAAACAGGATAAAAAGAAACAAGTTTTCCGAGTTGTTAACTAAACTGGAAAACTATTTATCTGAGGAAGAAAAAGATTATAAAAAGTGGTTTCAATTAGCCCAATTACTGGGAGAGGCGCAGCTATTATTATTTGATAATAAGGATGAGTTGCCAGGGGAGCTAAAAGAGAAATACAAAAAAATTTACGGTAAGGTAAATGAGGAGTTTACCCGCTGGCTTTTAGAAAGTTTTGGCTCCCTGATTAATCTGACATATACCAAAAGACCGGTTATGGTCCACCATATCCCGTGGCATATGAATTACCGGAGAAATAAAGAAAACAAGGAAAAAATAGCTTTAGTTGTTATTGATGGATTGTCAGTGGTTCACTGGGGAGCTATAAAAGAATTTTTATATCAAGAAATAGATGATTTAAATATGGACGAAAAGCTATCTTATGCCTGGGTTCCCACAACTACATCAATTTCTAGGCAGGCGATTTTTTCCGGTGATCTTCCAGCTTATTTCAAAGATTCTATAGGAACAACCCGGAAGGAAGAGAAGCTCTGGAAAAAGTTCTGGCAGAACCGGGGACTCAACTACTCCAATATTAAATATATGAAGGGCCTGGGCAAAGAAAGAACTGAGGGGTTGAATACTTTAATTGAAGATCCCAGAACCCAGGTTATGGGACTAGTTGTGGATATTATAGATAAAATGACCCATGGAGAACATCTGGGAATGGAAGGTTTATTAAGGGATATAAGATTCTGGATGGAAAAAGGTTTCCTGATTGAATTGCTGAAAAATCTTTTTGCCCAGGGGTGCGAAGTGTTTTTAACTTCAGACCACGGTAGTGTTGTCGCAGAAGGGCAGGGAAAGCCC
>PUNF01000073.1 GCA_003552525.1 Clostridia bacterium
AGCAGCAGCAGCAGCAGCAGGAACAACAGGGCCAGCAGCAGCAGCAGCAGCAGCAGCACCAGCAGCAGCAGCAGCAGAGCCAGCAGCAGCAGACACCGCAGCGGCAGCAGCAACTGCAGCAGCAACAGCAGCAGGGCCAGTCGCGGCAACAGCAACAAGAACACCCTCAACCCCCGGCAACAGTAGCAGCAGCGGCCTTCCTGGACTTCCGAAAAGCGTATGACACCGTCATCCGCTCCTTCCTCTACGGCATCCTCACAACAGTAGGGGGCGGGGAGGGCATGCTGCACTGGGCCCAGCTGCTCCTTAGAGATACTAGGGCACGTGCCGTGGTCAATGGCCACTACTCACCCCCAGAGCGGTGGGAGGCGGGGGTGCGCCAGGGCTGCCCGCTAGCCCCAGCCATGTACCTCCTCATCGCCTGGGCCCTGGTCTGCTGGCTGCGCACAGTGCCGGAGGTTGGGGTGCGCATGGGGGCGGCCGAGCTCTGCGCGCTCATGTACGCAGACGACGCTACCCCTATCCTCTCTAGATGCGACGAGCAGCATGTGGGGGCCCTGCTCACTGCCCTCCGCAAGTTTGCACAAGCGTCAGGCCAGCATTTGAACACAGCCAAGAGCAAGCTGCTCCCCCTAGGGGAGCTTCCGCCGGGTAACCTCCCCACCCACCTCTGTGGTGTCGAGATTGTCCAGGCGGCAAAGACCCTGGGGGTTCGCTTTGCCAATGAGGCCCTGGGGCGAGAGCAACAGGAGCAGCAGCAGCAGTTTTTGCAGCAGCAGCAGGAGGCTCTGGCGGAGGCCCATAGCTCACAGCAGCGCCTCCTTGAGGGCCAGGAGGCGGCCGCCATGGAGGAGGCACAGCACGCTTGGAGGGAGCAGGAGGTTGTGCTTTCAGGGGCGTACCATGGGGCTGCAGATGCCGCTGCCGCGGCTGGCGTTGTGGAGTCGGCCGCAGAGAGAATAGCCATGGTAGCCCTGCGCGCTCACCTAGAGGAAGGGGGGGGGGGCAGGCGGTGCGGGGAAGGTTCGCGGCGCAGTGGGAGCAGCAGCGGGTGCAGCAGGAGAGTGAGCAGACCCACCTCACCACCAAGCAGCACCAAGCCATGCAGCGGGCCCTCAAACAGCAGCACATCACGCAGCAGATTGAGGAGGACTGGGAGCGGGGGGTGGGGCGGGCAGAGGCCTGCCTTGGCAAGGTGGCCTGCATGTCGCTGTCTGCCTTTGGGCGGGCCTTTAGCGCGTCTGGCTACGCCCTCCCCCAGCTCATGTTCCAGGCGGAGCTGGGTTGCATGCCTGCGGCCATGGCCGCCCGGGTGGCCGCCGCCACAGCCCGGGTAGTGGACAGGGGATCAGCTACCAAGCGGCCGCCGGGAGTCCCCTCCCGCCTGCTGGCTGGCCACCCTAAGCGTGGGGGAATGGGGATGCAGCCATGGCAGCACCACATCACAGCCCGCCACGCTGCAGGAGCGCGCGCCCTCATCTTGGGCCTCGCTCAGCCCCCCCCAGCAGCGGTAGTGGCAACGGAACCCCCCTATGTGACCATTGCACGGGTCACCCTAGCCCGCCGCAGCCCCTCCACACACCCAGCTCTCCAGCTGCTGGTGCCAGATGCGCCGGTGGACCCAACGTGGACTCAGTGGGAGCTTCCTTGGGGCTGGCCAGAGGGCCCTTTAGCGCGCTTCGCTGCAGCCATGCGCGCTCTGGGCCCCCCCTGCCCCCCCACTGCCCTCCTTGGCAAGGCTCCAGGCCCATGGTGCGCTGACCAGCCACTATGGGGGCACCCTCACCTCTGCCTCGAGCTGCCCCTCGCTGCCCGGCCCAAGCACACACAGCATTGGGTGGGTCAGGGGCGGGAGGGCAGCACGCAGCCCACCCAAGCCCACGTTGGGCTCCGGCTGCCGGATCTGCAGACCGTGGGAGCCCTTGCCATCCTCCACCGCCTCCTGAACCGTCGCAGAGCAGCAGCAGCAGCAGCAACAGCAGCAGTAGCCATCCCCACTATAGGAGCGGCGACAGCAGCAGCAGCAGCGGCTTTTCCCCTGGCCTGGCAGCGGGTCTCCAAAGAGGGGCATGAGCGCCTGCTAGCGGAAGTTGAAGCGGTTTGGGAAAGCATCCCAGTCGGGTGGGCGCGGGCGGCAGAACAGCACACTGAAGGGGCAGCGCCAGGGGCGCACCCACGCCCCACAGTGCAGGCCATCCGCCTGGTGCTGGGGTGCATGACGTGGGGGGAAGCAGCAGCAACAGCAGCAACTGCAGTTGAGGTAGCGCCCCTCTCACTCACCACCCGGTTTTCAGTACGGCGGGTGACTGCCCTGCTACATGAACCGGTGGCACGGGAGCAAGCAAGCGCCCGGCGGGAGGTTGTGGCTGCTGCCTTGGCGCTGGAACAGCCCCCCCTTGCCCCGCCAGCGCTAGCAGCAGCAGCAGAGGCAGCTGCCACCGCACTGCCTGAGCGCATGGCCAAGGTATGGCGGTTGGGGTGGGAAAATCAGGAGAAGGAGATCTGGTGGCGGCTGCTGCTCGGGGGAGTGTCAGGGGCAGGGGGGCATGGGTTGGGGTGGCGGATCGGGGAGCGCTGCCCCTGTGGTTGGGGCCTTGGGGTGGGCGAGGGGGGTGGGGAACGGGTGGAAGCGGGGGAGGCCCGGGACCATGCCTTTTGGGGATGCGCCCCAACAGTTGCGGTGCGCACGCTGCTGCAGCGCCACCTCACAAGGGGCACCCGGCTGCAGGCACGCCATCTGTGGCTTCTGGAGCCCCCTGCGCCTGACGTTCACGCCGAGGTGTGGGCGGTGGTGGCGCTAGCAGCTCTGCGCGCCATCGTGCGGGCGCGGAGCAGCATGTTCACCGCCCGGCAACGCATAGAGCACGCCAAGCATCCCACTAGCGCAGCGGCACGAGTGGTGCACATGGCGGAAGCAGTAGCAGCAGCCAACCAGCTAGCGCTTGACAGCACTCTGCAGGGGGTACGGGACTATGTGGCTATGAGCAACGGGTCAGGAAGCGTGCTTCGGGGTGTCATCGGCGCCCAACACGCGTTTATCTGCGAAGCAGAGTCCTGCTTGCGCTGCAGCATGGAGGTCTAGCTAGGGATCCTTGTGCTTGGGCCGCTAGACGGCTGACGTAGTTAGATGCTTTTACTGACAGAGTGGTTCTTTTGGGGGGCTGCCGGCTTTGAGGGTCTGCTGTAGGTGCAGGACTTCTGCTCATTTCCAAGGCAGGCCCTTTGCTTGCTTGTGCCTCTTCGAGTGCCCTCCTGTCTGGTAGGGGGGTCTAGTCTTCTTTTCGTTTGTGCACTGCAGGGAGTTGCTACCGCCCGCCTAAGTGTAAAACACTCATCATCATCAGCAAGGGAAGGGGAGAAGTGCCTGAAGCATGCGCTGAAGGGCACTTTGGG
>PUNF01000198.1 GCA_003552525.1 Clostridia bacterium
CATCGAACACGGTGGCCGCCTCGCCGATCTCGATGAAGTGATTGCCGCCACCGATGGTGGCCAGCTGGTCCGCGCGCTCGCGCGCCTTCGGGGTCACCGCGTCCAGGTTCGCCCCCGCCATGGCCCCATATTCCTCGATGCCCTCGGGATCCTCGCGCCGGCCATAGCCGGCTTGCACCAGGGCCTGCGCGCCGCGCAGTGCGATGTCGCCGAAGCGTATGCCCGGGGACCTGTGGGCACTGGACTTGCCCACGCCCGGGGGAATGCGGCGCACCAATGCCTCGAGCAGCTTGCGGAGGTCATCCGCGTCCAGGTCTGCGGCACGCAGGTCGGTCGACAGGAGGCGGACACCGCAGTTGATATCGTATCCCACCGCCCCCGCAGACACGATGGATTCATCCACGTCTCCCTCGTCCGCCGCGACGGCCATGACGCCCCCGATGGGCAAACCGTATCCCTGGTGCAGGTCGGGCATGCCCAGGAGGGGATCCAGCACTCCCGGCAGCGTCGCCGCCTGGCACAGCTGTTCCAGGGATCCCTTCTCGAGATAGTCCTCCCGGATGCGGCGGTTCATGTAGACCCGGGCCTCGACCCGCATCGCCCCGGTCCTCGGTAGTCTCCAGCGATTGCTTCCGTCAGCCACCAGCTCGGGCATGGTCTCTCCCCCTCGTCCAAAGATCACCGTGTGCGCGTTCGCAGGCTCCCAGCGGTGCTTCCCCGGGGAGCCAAGAAACGGTTCCGGTAGTCCCCGGTGCGGGTATCTTTCCCTACTCGGCGCGTTCCACCATCTCCTCCATGCGGGTACGGTTCCAGGCCAACAGCGCAAAGCCCACCACGATGCCAAGCCCCGTCTGGGCGATGTTGAAGTAGGTCTCGGGCAGCACCGCCGCGTAGCCGTACATGATGTACGTCGCGAGCGCGTATCCCGCGATGGTGATCGCGGCACCCAGCAGCATGCCGAAAAGGATGCGCATCCAATTTTGCGCGCGGAAGGCGACCAGCCCCACGGCCACGGCCGTCAACCCCTTGATCACGAAGGTCCAGGGGGCCCACACGGCATACCCGCCCAGGATATCCGCGAGCATCGACCCCACGGCGGCGGCCATCCCCCCCATCGCGGGTCCGAGGAATATCGCGGCCACGTAGATGAAGCCATCCCCCAGGTGATAATAGCCGGTCGCGCCCGGCATCTTCAGAAATAGCGTCGCCATCAAGATTAGTGCGGCGAAGACGGCACTCAGTACCATCCGCCTCGGGCTCATGTTCATCCCCATCACCTCTCCAAGAATAGACGGAAAAACCCCGAGCGGACCCGGGGCGCGGAGGGTTCAAGGCAGCTGCCCGGCGCACGCCGGTGCCGTCTTGTACGCTCCGCCTCCTCCCAATCAGACTTTACTGTCGGTTCCGGATTCCAACCGGATCAACCGATGAGGCTGATGGACTCGTCCTCCGCGCGGGAGGCATCACCACCGGTCGGGAATTGAGGGGTCCCCTCTCACCCTGCCACGAAGACGTCGCGCGGATGCCGCCGCCGTGGGCGGTCGCATCCGTTCGATGGCGGTCGCGTCGCGACCGCGTCTATACTCCCATTGTAATGCGGGTGCCCGGCGGGGGCAACGCTTACCCGGGCGGGGGTACATCCCGATAGTAACGGCGCCAGAAGTCGGTGCGAAATGCCTCCAGTGCATCCTCCCGCAGGGCGCGGCGGAGGTTTTGCATCAGTCGCGCCATGAAGGCGAGGTTATGCACCGTCGCCAGTCGATAACCCAGGATCTCCCGGGACTTGATCAGGTGGCGGATGTAGGCCCGGCTGAAACCGGTGCAGGTCGGGCAGTCGCAGCTGGGATCGAGGGGACCCGCCCCGCGCGCGTGGGCGGCGTTACGGATGTTCATGGGGCCGTCCGCCGTCATGACGGTCCCGTGGCGACCCATCCGGGTGGGATAGACCGAATCGAACATGTCGATGCCCCGGCGCACCGCCTCGATCACGGCATCCGGGCTCCCCACTCCCATGAGGTAGCGGGGACGATCCCCCGGCATGTGCGGTGCGACCCGGGCCAGTACCCGGTACATTTCCTCCAGGGGTTCGCCCACGCTCAGGCCCCCGAGGGCATACCCCTCGAAGGGCAGGGCGGCCAACGTATCCAGGTGTCGCCGCCGCAGCGCGACATCCACGCCCCCCTGCACGATACCGAACATGGCCTGGTCGGGACGCCGTCGCGCCGCCAGAGAACGGCGGGCCCACAGGGTGGTGCGCCGTACGGCCGCCTCCAGGTCGCCTCCGGTGGCGTCGTGCGGGGGACAGTGATCGAGGGGCATGATGATGTCCGCGCCGAGAGATTCCTGTATGCCCACCACCGATTCCGGGGTCAGCGCGAGGTGGGCCCCGTCGATATGCGACTGAAAGCGCACGCCGTCGTCATCGAGGGTCCGCAGTGCCGCGAGGCTGAACACCTGGAATCCCCCGCTGTCGGTGAGGATGGGACCCCTCCACCCGGTGAAGCCGTGGAGCCCGCCGATATCGGCCACGACGTCCTCCCCCGGGCGCAGGTGCAGGTGGTAGGTGTTGGCGAGGATCATCTCGACGCCCACGCCCGCGAGCGCCTCGGGATCGACGCCCTTGACCGATCCCGCGGTGCCGACGGGCATGAACACCGGGGTCTCTACCACGCCGTGCGGCGTCCACAATCGCCCACTCCGTCCGCCGGTCGCTACCGTTGCATCGATGCCAAAGCGCAGGGTCATGGTTGTCCGCCGTCCTTTCGCCCGGGAAGGATGTACATGCAATCACCGAAAGAGTAGAACCGGTACCGGCGGCGCCGCGCCTCGCGATAGGCCGCCAGCATTTGCTCCCGCCCCGCCAGCGCGGAAACGAGGAGCAGAAGCGTACTCCTGGGCAGGTGGAAGTTCGTCACCAGCCCGTCGACGACCCGAAACCGGTATCCGGGGTAGATATACAGGTCGGTCTCCCCCTGGTAGGGGCGGAGCGTGCCAGCCCGGGCCGCGGTCTCGAGGGCGCGCACCGCCGTGGTCCCGACCGCGATCACCCGTCCCCCCGAATCACGGGCGCGCGCGATGGTATCCACCGCCTCGCGCGAGACCTCCAACCATTCGCGGTGCATCCGGTGGGCGCGCACGTCTTCGGTACGCATGGGTCGAAAGGTGCCGATGCCCACGTGCAAAACGACGGTGGGGGTATGAATGCCCCGTTCACGAAGCCTCTCCAGGATGCGCGGGGTGAAGTGCAATCCGGCGGTGGGAGCCGCGGCCGACCCGGTCTCGCGGGCGTACACGGTCTGGTATCCGGACAATTCGGCCGGCGGGCGCGTCACGTAGGGAGGCAACGGCAACTCCCCGAGATCCTCGAGGGACCTGCCATCCCCGTCGTCGTGCGCGCGAAAGGCGAATATCCCGTCCCCCTCTATACCGGTGACCCGCAGGAATTTTCCCGGCCGCGGTGCGCGCTTAACCCGGTCACCGGGGGCGAGGGCCGCGAGCCGCGCCCACTCGCCCGGCGAGACGATCTGGATATCCGTACCCACCCGGATCCTGCGCGCCGGCCGAATCATGCCCCGCCACTGTCCATCGGACTCGGCGAGCAGCAGAACCTCGGCCTCGCCCCCGCCGGGCAGGCGCAATCCCCACAGGCGCGCCCGACGCACCCGGGTCCGGTTGAGGACGAGGCAATCGCCCGCGCGCAGGTACCCCACCAGGTCATCGAATCGCGCGTGGGTCATGCCCCGCGGGCTGCCCGGGGGCGCCCCTGGATCGAGAACCAAGAGGCGCGAGGCATCCCGCGGAACCATCGGTTCCTGGGCGATGTCGCATTCGGGAAGGTAATAGTCGTAGGCTTGTACGTCGTAAGGATCTACTCGCATACACGGCTCCCCGCGCCGACGCCACCGGGAAGACGCTTCCCGGTGCGTCGATGATTTCCCTTCGGCACTCACCGTCGAAAAAACAGGTTGAGGACGAGGGTGAGCACCAGGCTCAAGAGAATCCCCGTCGTGATCGGGATATAGATGTCGAGGCCGGGCCGGCGAATATGGATGTCCCCCGGCAGGTTCCCCAGGGGCAGTCCACGCCCGGAGAGGTAGAGGATGGCACCGACGAAAAGGATGGCCCCACCCACGATCATCAGTGTTCTGCCGATCTCACCGGGAGCCATCGACGTCCTCGTCCCCGAAAAGCCTCACCTGGTCTTCACCCGCGCCCCGCGGGACCGCGAGGCCCAGGTGTTCGTACGTCGACCGGGTGGCCATGCGCCCACGGGGCGTGCGCTGAAGCAATCCCCGCTGGATGAGGAAGGGTTCATAGACTTCCTCCAGGGTTTGCGTCTCCTCGCTGAGCGCAGCCGCCAGTGTTTCCACGCCGACGGGCCCTCCCTGGTAGTGTTCGATGATGACCCGCAGCAGGCGGTGGTCGTTTTGGTCGAGACCTAGGTCGTCGATTTCCAAAAGATCCAGGCCGCGCCGGGCAACCTCGGGGGTGATGGATCCGTCCGCGCGCACCTCGGCGTAATCGCGCAGGCGCCGCAGCAGCCGATTCGCGATCCGGGGCGTGCCCCGGGACCGGCGTGCCAGTTCATGGGCCGACTGCCCCTCGACGGGCACATCGAGGATACGGGCGGTGCGCCGCACGATGCGGGCCAGGTCCTCGTCGTCGTAATACTCCAACCGCATGACCACTCCGAAGCGATCCCGCAACGGCGAGGTGAGTGAACCCGCCCGGGTGGTCGCCCCCACCATGGTGAAGGGGGGCAGATCCAGCCGCAGGGAGCGGGCCGACGGTCCCTTGCCGATGACGATGTCCAGTGCGAAATCCTCCATGGCCGGGTACAGGACTTCCTCCACGGTGCGATGGAGGCGATGAATCTCGTCGATGAAGAGCACGTCTCCCGCGCCCAGGTTGGTCAGGATGGCCGCCAGGTCCCCGGGGCGCTCGACGGCGGGCCCGGAGGTCATGCGGATGCCCACGCCCAGCTCGTTGGCGATGATGTGGGCGAGCGTGGTCTTCCCCAGTCCCGGGGGACCGTAAAGCAGGACGTGATCCAGTGGCTCTCCCCGGCCACGCGCCGCCTGTATGTAGATGCCCAACCGCTCGCGCACGCTCCGCTGCCCGATGAATTCGTCCAGGTTGGTGGGCCGGAGACTAGTCTCGAACAGGTCATCGGTTCCCGGATCGGGATCCAGGACGAAATCGTCTTCGCGGCTCATCGGCCTCCCCCTTCATCGCTTAGGAATGCCAGGGCTCTCCGCACGAGATCTTCGACGTGATTGGGGTCGCCATCCTGCCGGGCGCGCCCGACCGCGGAGACCGCCTCCGAGCGCCCAAAACCCAGGGCTCCCAGTGCTTCCACGGCCTCGGTGACCGCTCCCTCGGTCGATGCATCGGCCGACACGGTCAAATCCAGCATTTCCCCGGCGCGATCCCCGAGTTCCAGGATGAGGCGCTCGGCGGTCTTCTTCCCCACGCCCGGTGAACGCGCCAGCGCCCGGCCGTCACCGGTGGCCAGGGCCCGCCGCACCCCATCCGCATCGAGCGTATCCAGGATGGCCATGGCCATGCGGGGCCCCACGCCGCTGACGCCGAGAAGCAGTTGAAAGGTGGACAGGTCGGCCCGGGACGGGAAACCGTAAAGATCGAGGCTTTCCTCGCGCACGTGGGTGTGGATGTACACCTCTACGTCGTCGCCGCTGCCGCCCAGCCGGGCGGACCCGCGCGCACCGAGGTGGACGGAATAGCCCACACCCCCGACGTCGATCACGGCGCCATCCGCCATGACTTCATCGACCACGCCCCGCAGCTTCCCGATCAACGCCCCTCACGCACCCTTCCATCCCATCCGCGGCGACTCAGGCCACAAACGGCCACGGCCGCCGCATCGGCGGCGTCGTCCGGCGTCGGTATGGTGTCGAGCGCAAAGAGCGACTGCACCATCCGCTGCACCTGGTTCTTGGAGGCGTTGCCCTGCCCGGTCACCGCGGCCTTGACTTCCGGGGGCGAATACTCGAGCACCTGCAGACCCCGCTGGCCGGCCGCCAGCATGACCACGCCGCGCGCCTGGCCAACCGTCATCGCGGAACCCACGTTCCTGTTGAAGAAAACCTTTTCGATCGCGACGGCCCGCGGCCCATGGCGATCCAGCAGCGCGCCGATTCCACGGTGAATGTCCACCAGGCGCTGGCACATGTCCGCTGACGCCGGCGTACGCAACACGCCGTGGTCGCGCAGGAGCAGGCGACCGTTCTTTTCCTCTACCGCGGCGTACCCGGTCGTCGCCGTACCGGGATCTACCCCCAGGATCAGCACCGGAATTCTCAACCCCCGTACAATGCGACCAGTTCGTCGCTAACCTCGAAGTTACTGTACACTTCCTGCACGTCCTCGTGATCCTCGAGATCGTCCAAGAACTTCATCAGGCGCTCCGCATCCTTGCCGTCGACCTGCACCCGGTTATCCGTATGGTAAATCAACCCGGCGGATTCTACCTCGTATCCCTCTTCGATGAGCGACGTGCGGACCGCTTCGAGGTCCGAGGGGGGTGCCATGACCACGAAGCCACCCTCGACCGGCTCGAGGTCCTCGGCACCGGCCTCCGCGGCCGCGAGGAACACCTCGTCTTCGTCGACGTCCTCGTCGGTGCGCAGGATGATCCTTCCCTTGCGGGTGAACATCCAGGCGACGCATCCGGATTCCCCGAGGTTGCCACCGTGCTTGTTGAACAGGTGGCGAATCTCCGCGGCCGTGCGATTCCGGTTGTCGCTTAGGATTTCGAGCAAAAGGGCGGTGCCGCCCGGTCCATATCCCTCGTACTGGAATTGCTGGTAGACGACGGAATCGAGCTCTCCGGTTCCGCGTTTTACGGCGCGCTCGATATTCTCGTTGGGTACCCCCATCTGCTTGGCTTCCTCGATGGCCATGCGCAACACCGAGTTCGCCTCGGGGTCTCCCCCGCCCTCGCGGGCGGCAACGGAGATCTTCTTGGCCATCTTGGAGAAGACGGCCCCCTTCTTGGCATCCTGTCGCGCCTTGCGGTGTTTTCTGTTGGCCCATTGGGAGTGACCAGCCACCGTATCTCCCCCCTTCGAAGGGACCGCCCGGCGGGGACGGTCTAGGCATTACATTTTACCACAGCGTCCCCTGCCCCTGCATGGTATGTCCCCGCCGCAGCCGCTTTAGGCGTCCCGATCGGGGGGAGAACGCCGGCGTCGCAGGTACAAAAGGGGCGATGCGACCAGCATCACCGCACCGAGCAGCACCCATCCCGCCTGGTAGCTGCCGGTGGCGTCCGCGATGTAGCCGAACACGGGTGGGCCGACCAGGGTGCCGATCCGGTTGAAGACCATGCCCAGGCCGGTGGCGGTGCCCGCCTGTCCCGATCCGGCCATTTCTCCGATGGATATGAAGTACACCGGGATCCAGCTGAACGCGGTCAGCCCGAGCAGCACCGAGGTGATAAAGGCCAGGGGCAAGACGGCGGGGACGGTATAGGCCATCCACCCAATGCCCAGGTACAGGGCGGCGATGATCAACCCCAGCACGAACAGGGTTCGCCTGCGATCTCCATCGAAGACGGCATCCGACATCCATCCCCAGAGGGGACGACCCCCGATCCCGCCTATGTGCAGTACCCCGAGGCCGAGGCCGGCCAGCGCCAGCGGCAAACCGAGGTCTTCGGAGAGGAAGACGGTGTAATGGAAGATGGCCGAAGCGCCCAGGGAACCGTAAATGGTGCCGAGACAGCACGTGCGCAGGACATCGCGGTTCTCGAGCAGCGTGCGAAGACTCTCGCGCAGGGACGGCACCCCATCACCCGATTCCACCCCGTCCGATGGGACGCGCAGGGTCAACTGGACGAGGAGCGCGATGCCGATGGCCAATACCGCGGCAACCTGTATCGTGCTCCGCCACCCGATCCCGACCGCCACCGCCGGCAGCAGGCTGGCCCCGATGAACCCCCCGATCCCGATACCCGATTGCATGATTCCCATGAACGTGGCGCGCTTTTGCATCGGCACCGCGGAGAGCACGCCGGCATTGATCGAGGGGGTGATAATGCTGAGCCCGAGGCCGGCAACCATCGCAAATGCGAGCAGGACCCCGTAAGTCGGTGCGAGTCCGTACAGGATCACCGCTCCCCCCATGGAGAAAAGACCCGCCACGAGCCCTTTCTTGGGGCCGAGGCGATCGACGAGGCGACCCGCGAAAACGGCCAATACCGCCGCACCGACGAAGAAGAAGGTGGTGTAAAGGCCCACCTCGGCCCGGGTAAGCGCGAACTCTTCCCGCACCAGGGGCAACAGTGCCACGAACCCGTCGATGTTCAGGCTCGCCGCCAGGTAGGGCAGGGAGAGGATGACGAGCAGCCGTATCCGTTCCTTCGAAGTGGGTGTGTCGCCTGGACGGTCCATCTCGCCTACTCCTCTCCCCTGGCTATCGCGCTTCCTCGCCTCCTACCACCCTATCACGTTTCTCGTGTATCGAAAGTCCGCGCGCGTGATCCGCAGCGCCGAACCTCCCGACGCACACGGTGCTGCAGGAGAAGGACCGCCCTTCGCGGAGCCCGCCCGGGCTTCCCCGGGCGCGCGAATGCAGGTACCATGGGAACGTCAACAACGACGGGAGACGCGCGCCGTCACCGATTACAGGGAGGATGTACGATGCAAAGATATGGTGTGCTGGCAACGGTGCTTCTTTTGACCGCCTGCCTCGCCTTCACGACCACAGGATGCGGGGTCCTCGAGGAGGTCGTGGACGCCCTGTGGGCCAGCGAGACCCGCACCTATACCCACGCGATTTCCCCCGATACGCCCATCACGATCGAAAACCAAAACGGGGACGTACGCATACAACGCTCCGATCAACCCGATGAGATCGCCCTTCGCGCCGTGTTGAAAAGCTTCAGCCGGGACGCCATGGACGCGGTCGAGATCACCGTCGACGACGGGGAAGATTTCATCATCACCGTCTCGGAACCGGGCACGCGGAGCAGGGTGCGGGTGGACTGGGAAATCCTGGTGCCCGACGCGGGGTTGGTGCAGGACGTGAAAACTTCCAACGGAAGCATCGCGATCCGGGATGTGCGGGGGGACGTCCATGCCGCATCCTCCAACGGCAACGTCAGCCTGGAAGGGATCGATGGCTACGTCCGCGCTTCTACCTCCAACGGGCGGGTCCACATCCAGCGCTGCCGCGGCATCGAAGGGGCCCGCAGCTCCAACGGCAACGTGGAAGTCGAAATGGCCTCGGTCCGGGATGAAACCGAGATTGCGACCAGCAACGGGACCTTGCAGATCTACCTGGCAGAGAACCTCGACATCCGGCTGAAGGCCCGCACCTCGAATGGTCGCATCCGTATCGATCACGATGCCCTGGCCATCGTCAGGCAGGAGGACACCGAGGTGGAGGCGACGCAGGGGGCGGGCACGCTCCCCGTCAACCTCCGCACTTCCAACGGCAATATCCAGATGGAATCACTGCCATAAGGGTGGTACCCGACGATATGCGATGGGCGCGGCGCCGCGCGCATTCGCGGAAACCACGAGGGAGGATGTAACGTGCGGGAAGCCATGTTAGACGAACTGATCCGAGCGGGCAAGGCACGGGGCGCGACCGACGTCATCGGGATCCGGGTCGACGACCTCGTGTTCGACGATCGCACCTACCTCAAGTGCCTTTTCGGTTGCGAAAGCTGGGGCCGAAAACACACCTGTCCATCCCGTCCCGGTGCACTCAAACCCTGGGAATACCGCAGGATCTTCCGACAATACGAATGGGGCCTGCTCATACACGCGGGTGACAAGCGAACGGCCTCCGATGCCGCCTTCGCCCTGGAGCGCCACGCATTCACGCGCGGCCACTACTTCGCCTTCGCCCTGGGCGACTGCACGGGCTGTCACGAGTGCGCCGGCCTGCGCGATGCGCCGTGCCGTAACCCGCGCCGAGCCCGTCCTTCGCTTCATAGCACGGGCGTGGACGTTTTCGCCACGGCGCGCAAGTTCGGGTTGCCGGTGGAGGTGCTCACAGAGGAAGGCGGGGCGGAGAACTGGTACACGGCGGTGCTGGTGGAATAGGCATCGTCGAAGACATCGGGGCGTCCCCTCGCCCCCTCGGGCGGTTGGCGACGCCCCGCGTGGTCTATCATCGTGCTGGCCGACCGAAGGTCGTTATCCGGAGAGGTCCACACCTTCCTCGATCAGCGCATCGGCCACGCGCTGCTCGACGTCATCGGGCAGCCATGCTCTCCATTCCTCTTCGTACTCCTCGAAGTACCAGAAGGCCGCCTCCTGGGGATCTGCGTCCTCGACTTCCTTGTACGCGAGGATCTCGTTCACGGGGTCGGTGCCGATGTGCATCTCTTCGAGGAACTCGACCACTTCCGGTGCCCGCTCCGGCAGGCTTTCGTGCACTCCGCTCCGGATGTCGGACTCGATGAACGCACAGGCCTCATCGAGGTCGTCGGCGGACATTTCTCCGGCGATGACCTTATCGATTTCCGCACGGATGTCCGGATCGTATTCGGGCTCCTCGATCCGAACCACATCGTATTTGCCGAGCAGCCACGTCGGCTCCCAGTAGTAGAAGAACAGCGGTTCGCCGTCCTCGAAAGCACTGGCAATGGCGGAGTCCAGTGCACCAGCACTACCGGGTTCCACGATATTGTAGTACTCGTCCAGCCCGTATACTTCCATCTTGATGGAGTTGGCCTCGGTGACCTCCCAGCCGCTGATGCCGTTGATGAAACGGCCGCGCTCGGGGTCGTCGGGGTCTTCGAACACGTCGGCGTGGTCCTTGAGGTCCTCGACGGTTTCGAGATCCTCGGCCTTCGGCTCAATGCCGCGGTCATCGCAACCCTCGACCACGTATTCCGGCACGTACCACGCCTGCACCGAGCGTTCGAAGATCGGGCCGACGTCGACGAGATATCCTTCCTCCGTCGCCTCCTCGTACCAATCGGGCAGGTTCATCCGCCAAAGTTCCATATCGACATCGATGTCACCGTGTTCCATGCCCACCTGGAAGGCCTCGGTGGAAACCGTTTCCGTCTCCGTGGGATAGTCGTAGCCTTCCTCCACGATGAACTGGGCGACTTCATTCAACACCCATACCGATTCCCACTGGCGATCACTGAATACGATGGGATCTTCTTCATCTTCCTCGAGCATCTGTGCGCATCCAAGTACTCCAAAGATGGCAATCCCGAGGACCAACGCGATCGAGATTGCCCGGAATCGCCGCATACCTGCGTAACACATGAGTATATAACCCCCTCATATCGGTCGGCGATGTTTGTCTGCGTATTCGCTTACGGGATATTCGGTGCGGTCCGGTGTTCGCAGCCTGAAAGGCGGAACACGTCTTCGTCACCAGGACGCATCCTGGTGACGCGTTTCGAAAACGGCATCTTGTTTTCGATACTGCCACCTTCCGTTTCCACCCACAGGGTACAATAAGCACGGGATCCCTTCAAGTGAAGCGAGAAATGCGCAGAACCCACGTAAAACGCGCGGTAAACTTGAAGGATATTGTCAGAATGGTACGCTTAGTGCGGGAGGTTTCAGATACGCAAGAACCCGACATTTGGATGCATCGCACGCACCATGGTCCAGGGTCGATGGACGCGCCTTGATTCCACCATGACACCCGGCCACGACTCGAGCACACGACGGACTCCTCTGCTGGGGGTCGTCGAAGCAGTCGCGCATCGCATCCCGAGGTGCCCGAGCGGCCGTCGCCCCGGCCTGGCCATGGTCTTCCATCATCTTATATCAATATCTCGACGTCCTAAGGAGGTTTCGGAACCCGTGATCTTTGCATCTGCAATCGATCGCTTCATCGAATATCCCGACGAATGGGTCGTGCCCCTGGACAAGTGGATCGATGACATCACCGACTTCATCATCGATGCTGGCGAACCCGTGTGGGATGGTATGGCGGCGGTCCTGGGCTTCGCCCTGGCCGAGGCCAACGCCGTCCTGACGCTGCTGCCGTGGTCCGTGATGTTGCTGGTGTTCTTCGGACTCGGATTCTTGACCGGGGGGACAAAGCTCGCGGTCGGCGTGAGCGTGGGGTTTCTGCTGATCGCCGCCGTGGGCATGTGGGACCTTGCCATGGCCACGCTGGCCCTGATCCTGGTCGCCACCGCCCTGGCCATTCTCATCGGGATTCCCCTCGGGATCCTGATGTCGAAGTACCAGTGGGTCCACAACGCCTTGCGACCGGTCCTCGACCTCATGCAGACACTGCCGAGCTTCGTGTACCTGATTCCCGTGGTGATGATCTTTAGCATCGGCCGTATCCCGGCCCTGCTGGCCACCTTCATCTATTCCGTACCCCCGACGATCCGGCTTACCAACCTCGGCATTCGGCAGGTGGCATCCGACGTGGTGGAAGCCGGGCAATCGCTCGGATCGACGCCGCTGCAGCTGCTCACCAAGATCCAGCTGCCCCTGGCCCTGCCCACCATCATGGCCGGTGTCAACCAGACGATCATGATGGCCCTGGCCATGGTCGTGATCGCCTCGATGATCGGGGCCGGCGGCCTGGGTGTCGAGGTGCTGCGGGGCGTGGGCCAGCTGGACATCGGGCGTGGTTTCGTGGGCGGTATCTGCATCGTGGTCCTGGCCATCATCATCGATCGACTGACACAGGAAGCGGTGCACCCTCCCGAGTAACGGAGGGGGTTCGCCCGTGTCGACGACAGCACTTTCAGTGGGAGGTTCGAATATAAGCATGACGCAGGAGAATGTGACGGAGACCGCCATCTCCGTGAGAAACCTATACAAGATCTTTGGTCGCCGATTGAGGCGGTCCCTCGAGCTCGTCGGGGAGGGCGCCTCGAAGGAAGAAGTACAGGAGGCGACCGGTGACACCGTCGGGGTCAATAACGTCAGTTTCGACATCTATCCCGAGGAGACATTCATCGTGATGGGACTCTCCGGGAGCGGCAAGTCCACGCTGGTGCGGTGCGTGATACGGCTGATCGAACCCACCCGTGGGACGGTGGAGATCAAGGGCGAAGATATCACCCGGATGGACGAAAGCGCCCTGCGTAGCATCCGGCGTCGGGAGCTGGGCATGGTCTTTCAGCAGTTCGCCCTGTTCCCCCACCGGACCGTGCGCGATAACGTCGCCTACGGCCTAGAGGTGCAGGGCATCTCCCGGAAGGAACGCCATGAGCGGGCCGAGGAAGTCCTCGAGATGGTGGGGCTCGCCGCCTGGGAAGATTATCGACCGACCGCCCTATCGGGGGGCATGCAGCAGCGGGTGGGGCTCGCCCGGGCGCTGGCCCACGACCCGAACATCCTCCTGATGGATGAACCCTTCTCCGCCCTCGACCCGCTCATCCGGCGCGATATGCAGGCGGAATTGGTGGACATGCAACGCAAGCTCAACAAGTCCATCATGTTCATCACCCACGATCTCGACGAGGCGCTGAAACTGGGTGATCGCATCGCGATCATGAACCAGGGTGAAGTGGTGCAGGTGGGTACCCCCAAAGAGATCGTGACCGAGCCCGCGGATGATTACGTCGCCGACTTCGTCCGGGACGTGGATCGCTTCAAGATCCTATCCGCCCGCGACGCCATCGGTTCCAACATCCCGGTACTTCCCTCGGATACCACGGTTAAACAGGCCTGGAAGAGCCTGTCCGATTCGGAAATCCCCTATTGCGTCATGGTCAACGGGAACCGGGGGCTGGTCGGCACCGTGTATGCCCACGACGTCCGCAACGCCGTCGACAACGGCAAGGTCAGGCTCTCGGAGATGCCCGTGCACGAGGCGGCAACCGCCTCGCCGAAGAGCTCCATCGAGCGTCTCCTCCCGAAGATGAGTGCGAATTATCACCCGGTCGTGCTCCTCGACGAACGAGACCGCGTAGAGGGCGTCGTAGACGCCTCATCCCTCGTCGCGAGCCTCGTGCGAGAAACCGAATCCGGATCGGAATGATGGATGCGAGCCCCGGGGTGCCGGGTAGTGGGCGACGCGTGCAACCCTCGCCTGGCGGGGACCCCGGGGGGATCCCCACCGGCGCGAGGGGGCGCGATCACGGGTCGACGCAAACGTCGACGGCGCCTTCTCCTAGGGTGAAGGAAGGGATCTGTGGGGGCGTACGCTTGTGCTCGGTCTGCTCGTGGAGCCGCCGGATCTCTCCCGCCACTTCCGGATTCGCGGAACCGCGCAGCAGGTGGGCATCGATCTGTTCATAGGTGAACCCGAGCTCTCCTTCGTCCGTTTGCCCGGGCCACAGGCCAGCCGATGGCGACCGCTCGAGGATACGGTCGGGGACGCCCAGGTACTCCGCCACCTTGAGCACCTGCGCCTTGGTCAATCGGCCGAGGGGCAGCATGTCGGCCGCGCCATCACCGTACTTGGTGAAATACCCAAGATGCAGCTCCGCACGGTTGCCCGTACCGACCACGAGGTAATTGCGGAGGTTGGCCACGTAGTAGAGGGTCGCCATGCGAAGTCTGGGTTTCAGGTTCGCCCGCGCGAGCATCTCTTCTTCTTCGCCGCCCGATGGCAGTATCCGTGTCATGGTGTCGAAGATGTCGTCGAGGACGATC
>PUNF01000034.1 GCA_003552525.1 Clostridia bacterium
TCGGATCGAAACCCCTAAAGTCGAATCCGGTCAATCATCGAATGCCTGCCTGGGTAGCTTAGCGGTAAAGCGCGTCCTTGGTAAGGACGAGAGCCCGGGTTCAAATCCCGGCCTAGGCTTCCTTCCTCTTGATTTCGCGGGTTAGAGGCCTTCTCTGTGTTTCAGCTATGGCCCGAATTCAAGGACGCGACCCCGGTGTCAATTTTGGCACCCCGACGGAGTACAGCGATTACAGAGATTTGAATGGCTCTTTACATAAGCCATTTAAAACTTTGTTACGAAGTGATCTAGATCTGTATAGGAGGATTCGATGAGTATGACGGTTGACGACGAAAACAAAGTGCAGGGCATCGTCCTTTTGACGGATGAGGCCTCGGAATTTCTAAACCCGAGAGAGGAGATCGCTTACAAGGAGCATCGCCGCGAATTAGCGGAGTGGATGCTTAATTTGGGTAAGGACCCGGCGAAGGCCGAAGGTTACAGCCACAGTACGGCGAAGAATCGGATGAACAAGTTGGACTTGTTTTACCGCTGGGTCTGGAACAACGAGCAGCGATTTATCCAAGACATTAAAGTGGGTCATGCGGAGGCCTGGATGCGTGACTTGGCAAAGCGAGATGGTCTGAAGGAGTCGACGAAGTGCCATTATCAGAAGTCGGTTCAGACGTTGTTTAAGTGGATGCGTGAGGCCCGGAACCGGGATGTGGAGTGGGATCCGAGTATTGAGTACAGCGATCCTTCTACAGGTTATCAGCCTCGGGAGTACCTGACTAAGGAGGACAGGAGGAAGATGCGTGAAGCTGCTATGAGCTACGGTAGTATCCCGCACTACAACTCTTTGACGCCTGAAGAACGGACGCGGTGGAAGAAGCATCTCGCGCAACGGTTACAGAAGCCTAAGGAGGAGATCGGGAAAACAGACTTCTTGAAGGCCAACTCCTTCAAGTACACTTCGATGATTTTTGTCGCGTTGGATGCGGGCTTCAGGCCTATCGAGGTGAAGAGGGCGAATATTCAATGGTTTGATCCTAGTAACGGGGTACTGAGAATCCCGCAGGAGGAGTCGAGTAAAAGTCGGGAGAACTGGATAGTCGCGTTGAAGCCGGAGACTGTCTCAATCTTGAAGAAGTGGAGGCAGGAGCGAGAGACAATTTCCAAGTACGATGGCCGGGATGCAATGTGGCTCACACAGAAGGGTAACCGGTACAATAAAGACTCGTTCAGAAGGTCCGTGTTCCATAAAATCGCTGAGGAGGCAGGCCTTGATTTGGAGAACCGGGACCTTACACCGTACAGCATACGGCATTCAACGGCGACGTACATAGCACAGGAGGCTGACCTAGCGACCGCCGCAAAACAGTGCCGTCACAAATCTAAGCAGACTACGCAGAAGTACGCTCACAGCTCAGTCGATAGACAGACCGATGCGGTGAACAAAATCGACTGAGGCGCTTTCTCTTTCGTTCTCGTCTTACCTGGGGGGACCCTCATGTTAGTCGCTACACCATCCAGGCCTAATCCACAGCTGAAGTTCAGGCCTGGTTTTTTCGTTGGGGTCTGTTTCAAGGCTGTTTTTTATGCCTGTTTGTGTGGTTCTGGGCTTTTTGTGGGGCCTTGTTTCTGGGCTGTTGTTTCAGGTGATCCGCACCTTCTCTTTATTACACAATGTAAAAGTATTCATAAATGTTAATTACAATATGTAAAGTGTGAGGTGAGAGTTTCAACTTGAATCACGAAGTCGGAAGCATCCAAGTCACAGCAGAACTCAAAGACGAAGAAGCCGAGCGTTGGAAAATCAACTTTCTTCAACGCAGCAACAATGAATACTGTAGATGAAGCAAGTTACCCTTTCACAACTATAGAACCTTCAGTCGGAGAGGCCTAAAGAACACTTCTACGCCGTCTTCCTCAAATCAGACAACGAAGTAATCGGAGACAAACTCATAGGCTTAGGCACCACAGACTCAGCACCTGCCGACCTGAAAGACATCGCCCGGACCGCAGTACTAACCAACGCCTCAGCAGTTATCCTAGTGCACAACCACCCCAGCAACAACAAAAAAGCCACTCCCGAAGACAAACAACTCACACGGGAAATCCAGCAGGGCCTGGAGATATTCGACGTTGAGGTACTTGACCACGTCATCATCACACAGACAGGTCACTACAGTATGAAGCAAGCCGGAGATATCTAAGAGATAAAAAAGTCAAACCAACTATGTCATAATATGAAGACAGACGAAATCCTTGAAAAACACAACTTGGAGCGGGATACAGTTACTAGGTATATCGACGCAATTACACACCTAAACCAGTCAGAAACAGCGAACGAAGTCGACGTCTCGCGCCAGACAATCAACCGCTACAAAAACGCCTTCGCGCAGATGGAACCCGAAGAACGCCTCCTAATTATTTCAACACTTACACAGCAAAAACTGTTAGAACAAGCCAGGAAGTGAAATACAATCGCACAGGCCTACCAAGTCGGAGACAAGGTCAAACTCATACTAAATAAAGAAACAGGCCCAGACACCCGCTTACACGGCAAAAAAGCCGAAATTACAGATATCGAATTCGACGATATAGGATCAATAACAGGGAACTCTAAAGACAACTTCATATACTCCGTCAAACTCGAAAACGGCAGAACACCCAACATCCATTTCCGACACCACGACCTCAAGAAGATCAAGTGAGCAAAAGCGGTTTAGTCGAATGGATATGAGGTTTTTTATAGGAAAGGCGGGAATTTTAATGACCCCACTAATGAGAAGAACTTTGAGATAGTGAGTGACCAGCTCCTGTCAAAGCATCTTTCTCCGCCAAACGTCACTCTTGTTTCAGAACTGTTTTTGCTGGTATTTGCGGCTTGGATTGTGTTTGAGTTTTCACTGCCTCTCTAGTAAACACCTACAGCAATAGTGATGTTTTATTGTGCGTATGATATTTTAACGAGGGAGTAGAGCTTATCCCTGAAACGAAGGGCGATTTCTATCTTAGGGATCAACAGATGCGTAAACCTGTAAGCCCAAAACACATGTACGTTATAGATGTTCTTGGACCTGCTTTCTGAAGGCCTCCAGTGAATTTTTGAGGGTTTGTATTTCAGTTTCTAGGTGATTTACTTTCTTAACGAGCTCTTTGTGGGTCAGGTTTTGGTAGGCTTCTAGATCTTCTTCGTCGCTTTCTCTGAGGGTTCGGCGGCCTTTGTCGGTGAGCTCTGCTTTCTTCGGATGTTGAAACACTCGTTTCTGACCGTCGACGACTCTCTCAACCA
>PUNF01000149.1 GCA_003552525.1 Clostridia bacterium
CTCCGATGCGCGCCCCGTCCAAGGCCCGGACCATGGCGCGGACCTCGTCGGCGTCGGTAATCATCCTGCAGTCTGCCCCGTACTCTGGATTGCCCATGGCGAGGACGACCTGGACCCGATCGATGTCTTCTTGCTCGAGGGGATCACCCGGGAACGAAGTAATGGGCCCACAGCTCGAAAGCACGATGACAAAAAGGACCAGCGCAACGGAAACCGCACCTAAACGTAACGACATTTCCACGCCTCCCAATTCACGAAGTGCTATGAAGGACGAAACAGGCCCGGGAAAGTTTCTTTCGAGAATAAAAGACGCCCACGCGCGGGCGCGAGGAGCGCGAGGAGATGGATCGCGAGCCAGCGCCGGAGGCAACTTTCGAAGCGGCGGTTTCTTGGACACCCTTCCCCTCGCATCGGTATTTCCTCCTCACCCCCGGCAGGACTCGATCATCTGCGGTGGAAGAACATCGGATGAGCGAAACTCTGGAGAGGGGTTATGATCGTGACTCTTTTGATTCAAGCCGGGAGATTGATCGACGGACGGGGAAAGATCCTGCGCGATGTTGAGATATTGGTCGAGGAGGATCGTATAAAGGCCGTGGGGTCAGAGATACAAGTGGGAGACGATGTGGAACGTCTCGATTTTTCCGATCAGACGGTCATGCCAGGATTGATCGATGCACACCTGCATATCACCTCGACCGGTGACCCGGACCCACTCAAGCGTGTCCAACGTGGCGTCCCCTATACCGCCTTGGTAGGGGCTGCCCAGGCGAAACGCACACTGGAAGCGGGCGTCACCGCCGTGCGCGATGCGGGCGCCCCTTTCAACACGGCCCTGGATCTTCGACGCGCAATCCAAGAGGGACTCTTGCCCGGTCCACGTATGATCGTCAGTGGGCAGGGCCTATCCATCACCGGTGGGCACGGCGACCCGGCGAACGGTTGGCCCCGCGAGGTCGATTTCCTCGGCCGGCGTCCCGTCGATAGCCCGGACGAGGCCCGTAGGGCTGCACGGCAGGAACTGGCATACGGTGCGGACTGCATCAAGATGAGTGCCACCGGCGGCGTGATGTCCATGGGTACGGATCACACGGTACGGGGTCTAACCGAAGAGGAAATGCGTGCTGCGATCGAGGAAGCCGAGAACCGCAAGAAACGTACCTTGGCCCATGCCCAGGGAACAGAGGGCATCAAGAATGCCATCCGCGCCGGAATCAGCTCCATCGAGCACGGCTTCTGGCTGGACGACGAGGCCATCGAGATGATGCGGGAAAACGACGTCTTCCTCGTACCGACGCTGGCCGCTGTGTACCGCATCCTCGAGGCCGGCACGGACAAGGGCGTACCCGAGCATGCCGTGGAAAAGGCGCGCATCGGGCAACAGGCGCACCTGGAGAGCTTCAAGAAAGCGCTCGATGCGGGGGTCAAGATCGCCATGGGTACCGATGCCGGAACGCCATTTAACCTGCACGGCGACAACGCTTTTGAGTTGAAGCTGATGGTCGATGCCGGTATGACACCGATGCAGGCCATCGTCGCATCGACGTCGCTGGCGGCCGAGATCCTGGACCTGGAGACGGGGGCCATTGAAGAGGGTCTTTTGGCCGACCTCATCGTCGTCGATGGGGATCCTTCCGAGGATGTCGACTGCCTGTGTAACCGTGATAACATCAAGCTCGTGATGCTCGGGGGAGAAACGAAGATTCGGCGCTAGGCAAACCATGCCCGGGGACGGGGAGATGCTGCCCCGCCCCCGGGGCCCGGATGCTACCCGCGCAGCCCTCGCGTTCCAAGGGGCCGTGTGCTAGGGTGTGAAGCTGACGTCGGGGCAAATGCGGTACCGCAATCCGTATGGTGAAGGGAGAGTCTGCACTGTTGCGTTTCCGGATCATTACCATTTCCGCCACGCTGGTGATCCTCGTCTCTCTCATTTTGAGCTGCACATCCCCCGGTGAAACTCCGGGGCTGCCCCCGGAGGAAGATGAGAGTGCCAAAGAGGATCCCAAAATCACGTTTGGCAATGGCGGCGCCCCCTTCATCGAGCCTTTCGAAGCGCCACTAGAACCCATCCCGGTACTCGAAGCCACCCTTCGGCGGAACCCCGATGGTCCCGATGTGGTGACCAATCCCTCCTGCACCCTGGTACTGGTCAACAAAGACCGCAACCTTCCCGAGGACTTCGTGCCCGCAAACCTGGTACAACCCAGCGTTCCCTTTCCATTCGAGGGAGATCTACCACGCAAGCGGATGCGGCAGGACGCCGCCCAAGCCCTGGAATCACTGGTCGCAACCGCCGCAGAAGAGGGGATCACCCTCTACGGGAGCTCCGGCTACCGCTCTTACCAGACGCAGGCGCAGATTTTCGAAGCCAACGTGCGCCGCCGGGGAGAGGAAGAGGCGAATCGTTTCAGTGCCAGGCCGGGCCAAAGTGAACACCAGACGGGTCTCGCCATGGACGTGACAAGCCCCGAGGTGGGCTTCACCCTCACCCAGCAGTTCGGGGCGACGCCGGCCGGCCGCTGGTTGGCGGAAAACGCCCATCATTTCGGTTTCATCATCCGCTATCCCGAGGGCGCCGAAGATATCACGGGCTATGCCTATGAACCCTGGCACCTCCGCTACCTCGGCGAAGAACACGCGCGCGCGATCTATGAAGCCGACATCACCTTCGAGGAGTACATGGAAGGCCGCTAAAACCCGGTATTCCCGTACCGCTCCACGTGATTGCCCGGGCGTTATGGGGTATCCCGGACGCCCCGCGGGCAACCCGACGCAGTTCGAAGGCGGGTAAGTGGAACCCATGTGATTATTGGCAAAGAATGAAGGGGTGGACGATTTCCGTCCACCCCGCGGTAAGCATCACGTGTCTCGTTTTCGGTTGTCGCTTACTTCAATTCCCGACCCCTCGGCGTGTAGTGCGTATGCAAGAGGTCGTGGGACTTATGCCCGCACGGACCGTCCGTGAGGAACTTCTCGTACACGTACGCGACGTGGGGATTCTCGTGGGACTTGCGCAGCGGCAAATCCTCATCCTCGGAGTAAATGGCCGTCGCCCGTGCGCGGCGAATCTCGTCATTGACGGGCATGGGCTGCCCACCTCCGCCAAGACATCCGCCCGGGCAGGCCATGATCTCGATGAAGTGAAGATCATCGAGCTCCCCGTCGCGGAGCATTTCCATGACGGTTTGGGCATTCGCCAGGCCGTGGGCGATGGCGAACTTCAGTTCCGCCCCCTCGAGGAAGCTCCACTCCTCCACGACCCCTTCGAGCTTGACGCTGGCCATCTTGATACCTTCCAGTCCGCGGCATGGCTCGATATTGAGGTTGTCGAAGGGCACTTCGCGGCCGGTAACGATCTCATAGGCGGTGCGCAGCGCCGCCTCCATCACGCCACCGGTGGCACCGAAGATCAAGCCGGCCCCGGAAGCATCGCCGAAGGGCTCATCGAAGCTGGTCTCTTCGAGGATCGGCAGCGGAATGCCGGCCTCCCTGATCATCTGGGCGAGTTCGCGTGTGGTCAGGACGTAGTCCACGTCCTTGTGGCCGCTATCGACCATTTCCGGCCGATCACTCTCGAACTTCTTGGCCGTACAGGGCATCAGGGAGACGGTGACGATGGACTCGGGATCGATGCCCTGTTCTTCGGCGTAATAGGTCTTCATGAGGGCACCGAACATTTGCTGCGGTGACTTACAGGTCGATAGATGGTCGAGCATATCGGGATAGAAGTGCTCCATGTACTTGATCCACCCGGGTGAGCAGGAGGTAATCTGGGGAAGCTTCATGGAAGTATCTCCATCCACCAGCGCCGCCTTCAACCTCAGCAGCAGCTCCGTGCCCTCCTCCATGATGGTCAGGTCGGCGGTGAAGTTGGTATCAAAGATGCGGTCGAAACCAAGATCGCGCATCGCCGTGTTCATCCGCCCCGTCACCGAGGTTCCCGGGGGCAGATCGAAGCACTCGCCCATGGCCGCCCGGGGGGCGGGGGCCGTTTGGATGACGACGTGCTTATCGGGATCCTCGAGTGCCTTCCAAACCTCGGGCGTATGATCGACTTCCCGCAGGGCCCCCGTAGGGCAGTGCGTGATGCACTGTCCACAATTGGTGCATACGACGTCGCCAAGTGGCATATCCGCGAAAGTCGAGATATGGGCCTCTGGTCCGCGGGCGAACACACCCAGTGCCCCCACGGACTGTATGTCATCACAGGTGCGAATGCAGCGACGACACTGGATGCACTTGTTCATGTCCCGGTAGATGCTCGGGCCGGTATCATCGGGCTCGAAGCGGGGCTCGCGGCGCTCGTACGGGAGTTCGCGAATCCCGTAATCATCCGCGATCTCCTGGAGCTCACATGTACCGCTTGCGGCACAAGTGTAACAATCCCCACAATGCTCCGCGAGCAGAAGCTCGAGGATGGCGCGGCGCGCCTGCCGCACCCGCGGGGAATGGGTATTGATAACCATCCCGGGATCGTGAACTTCCATGGTGCACGCAGTCTGAAGTGCCCAGGATCCCTCGATTTCCACGGAGCAAATGCGGCAAACACCCGCGGAGGTGAGATCGTCGTGTGCACAAAGAGTGGGAACCGGAATCCCGTTTTCCTGGCAGATCTCGAGGATCGTCGCACCACGGCGTGCGCGATACTCACGGCCGTTTATCGTTACCCGGACGAGTGTTCCAACGTCCCGGGCTTCCTCTTGTTCACGGACTTCTTCGTTGGTCTTCATCGTGCCACCCCTTCCAGATGCGCATCGAGAATGCTACCGAAGGGTGCGTTACAGGACTGGCCCAGGCCGCACTTGGCCGAGATGGCCATGGAATCCGCGAGGTTCCGAAGTGCATCGATACGCTCGGGTTCCACGGAACCATTTTGTAGATCCCTGACTCCCTCGAGGAGACGCATCGTTCCAAGCCTGCAGGGGGTACACTGCCCACAGGATTCCTCGGCGAAGAACTCGAGGAAGTTCTCCAGGACCCCGAGCAGATTCCGCTCGGGTCCAAACACGATTATCGAGCCGCCGGTAGCGATATCCTCGAATGCGATCTTTCGATCGAATTCGCGCCGGGTGACCATCGTTCCCGAAGCCCCACCGATCTGCACGGCGGCGGCATCTGTGCCTCCGACGGTCTCGAGAAGCGCATTGACCGTGATACCCATCGGGAGCTCGTAGACGCCCGGTTCCTGGACATCACCGGATACACTGTACAGTTTGAGTCCGGCGGACTCCTCGGTTCCAATACCGCGGAACCAATCTGCGCCGTGTTCCATGACACGCGAAACCAGCGCGAAGGTCTCCACGTTATTTACCACCGTCGGCTTGTTGAGATAACCGGCCACGACGGGGAACGGCGGGCGGATGCGGGGCTCACCCCGACGTCCCTCCATCGATTCGATCAATGCGGACTCCTCGCCACACACGTAAGCACCGGAGCCGAGGTGTATGTGTATATCAAAGTCAAAATCTTCGCGCCCACGAATCGCGTTCCCCAGGCGTCCTTCGCTGCGCATCTTCTCGAGCACATTCTCCAGTGCGTCGAGCATATATCGGTACTCCGCGCGCAGGTACACATATCCTTCCTTGGCACCGATGGCATAGCCTGCAGTCACCATGCCGTCGAAGACGAGGTCCGGGTATTCCTGCAGCAGCACACGGTCCTTAAACGTCCCCGGCTCTCCCTCGTCCGCGTTACAGATCACGTACTTCTCATCTCCCGCGGCGGCCGCAGCCAACATCCACTTCGTTCCGGTGGGGAAACCCGCGCCCCCGCGACCACGCAACCCGGATTCGCGGACGGTCATCACCACATCAGAACGTCGCTGATCCAGGGCGGCATCGACTGCGGTGCCGGGAGCGTAAGGACCCAGGATTACTCGATCACCCATTAGCGCTCCTCTCCCTTCCGGCGGTAGTCGGCCACGATGTCCTGCACGGACTGCGGTGTGAGGCCCCCGAAGGCATCATCGTTTACCAGCATGGCCGGAGGCTGATCGCACATCCCGATGCAGTTGGTATATTCCAAGGAGAAGAGTCCGTCCTCCGAGGTCTCACCGAATGCGATTCCGAGGGCACGCTCCAGGGCAGATGCCACTTCGTCCTTTCCGTCCATCTCACAAGAAATGGTCTGGCAAAGGCGAAAGATATATTGGCCCTGGGGTTCTTCGGTGAGGAAAGAATAAAAAGAAATGACCTCTGCCACGCGGGCCTGGGAAACGTCCAGCGCTATGGCTATCGCATTCTGCGCTTCGCGGGGCACGTGCCCGTGGCTCCTTTGGATATCCTGCAGAATTGGAATGAGGGCGGTGTGATCTTCGCCACGCATGTCTACGACATCTTGCACTACATTGTTCCAATCGATCCGAGTACGGGTGGTCATCCCTCCACCTCCCCGGCGAGAACCTCTTCGACGGTACTGACCAGAGCATCCGGCTTCACCGGCTTCTGGATGAATCGCTCGACGGGTACCATGTCATCGTCGGCGTCGTAGTCCCAACCGGTGGCCTGGGAGACGGAAGTCAGCATTATGATGGGGACCGGTTTTTCGGAGGACTTGATCTTTTGGGCGACGTAGAATCCCTCGTCGGGTTGGGCCATCATGACGTCTAGGATGATGAGGTCTGGCGATTGAGATTCCAGTACTTCTAATGCCTCGTCACCATTGTTGGCTGTCAGGACCCCATAACCCGCTCCCTTGAGGGCGATCCCGACGACTTCCTGCACGTCGACATCGTCATCTACCACGAGGACGGTCTTATTCACCTGCAACCCCCCTGTCTTTCCGCTTTGTTTTGGGGAGTGCGCCCCGCGAAACCGAATCGAGTAATCTCCCTCGGGTGAGCGAGATCCCCCGATTGGCGGAGCAATGCACTCCATTTTGGCCGAATCCACGGGTATGCTAACAGATCAGGAGGGCAAAGTCTAGTTGTTCCGGGTATAACGGACAAACCCCGGGTTGAATTTTTTTCGTCGCTTGTTCTAGATTTCACAAGGTGTCAAGAATTGGCAACGGAGGGATTGAGTCGGGAGCACCTCGTTTTATCGATCCGAAAGGGAAAGAAAAGGATGTTCACTCCATCGCAGGCACGCACGCCACAGCGGGGCAGTGACACCTTTCGTTGGGTCCGACGACATTCGACAAGCATGGCCCCTCCTGTGACATGGGATAGGTAGGAGCCAAAGTGGACCTTCCCCGTCCCATGTCACAGCAAGAACGAATTACCCAGTACCCCGGGCATCATCGCGGATAAGGTTCGCGCTAATCCGCCCGGACTCCCAAATCGTCGGTAATCCGCTGCCAGGATGCGTTCCCCCACCGGCCAGGTATACGTTGGCCAATTCTTCAAATCGGTTCCGCGGCCGGAAATAAAGCATTTGCCCCAGGTTGTGGCCCAGGTTGAAGGTGGCGCCCTTGTACACCGAATAGCCATCCTCCCACTTCGCCGGATCGATGGACACCTCGGTGCGAATTCGGCTCCGCAGATCGGGTAACGGGATCCGCTCCTCGAGTACGTCCAGCACGCGTTCGCGATACGGCGCCGCCTGGGCATCCCAGGGGATTCCGGCCTTGTTATTGGCCACCGGAACCAATACGTACAGGGCCGAGTGTCCCTCGGGTGCCAAAGTGGGATCGGTGACACTCGCGTTTTGCACGTACACCGATAGGTCCTCGGAGAGTCGGAAATTCTTAAACACGTCCTCGACGTTGGCGCGGTAGTTCTCCGCGAAATATATGCTATGGTGCGGGATATCCACCGAGCCCTCGATTCCCAGATAGAGCATGTAGGTCGAACAGGAGTAGCGGCGCGCGTCGAGGTTCTCCTTGCTATACTTCTTCAGCACCCCGGGCTCCACGAGGTTCGTCATGGCATGGGCAAAATCCGCATTCAATACAACATAGTTCGCCGCGATCTCGTCACCGGATTCCAGGCGCACCCCGCGTGCCCGCTTGCCATCGAGCAATATGCGCTCGACGGGTGTGTCGAGGTGCACCCTGCCGCCATCCTCCCGGACCACATCGGCCATTGCGACCGGTATCCGGTTCAATCCACCCATGACGTGATAGATCCCGAAGTTGTGCTCGATATAGGGGATGATCGCGAAGGCACCCGGGCAATCCCAGGGGGACATCCCAAGATACTTCGCCTGGAAGGTAAAGGCCAACTTCAAACGATCGGCGCCGAAATAGTCACCGAGCACATCGAACAGGGACCGTCCCGGGGCCAAGTGCCGAAGCGCTGTGAGCGCCTCCCGAGAGCATAAGTCGGTGAACTTATTGTAGGGCCGCCGCAGGGCCGGCAGCAATCCTTCGTACCGCTTCTTCTCGCGGGAATAGAAGCGCCGCAGACCCTCTGCATCCTCGCCGAAGACACGCTCGATCTCGCGCGAAATATCTTCATCACCCTGGTAACTGAGGAGGGAGTCATCCTTGTAATCCAGTAAATACATCGGATCCAGGTGCACCAGGTCGAGATAATCATCCACCGAGCGACCCGTGGCCTCGAAAATCTCTTCGAGGATGAACTTCATCATCAGGAACGTGGGGCCGATGTCAAAGGTAAATCCGTCCTTTTGGAGGGCACCGTTGCGACCACCCACCTGTCCCTTCTGTTCAAATACGTCGACTTCAAAACCCTGGTTCGCGAGTAACATCGCGCTCGCCAGCCCGCCGGGGCCCGCCCCGATCACCACAACCTTTTTGCCCTGCATCATTTTCCTCCCCATTCTTTGGATCCAAGATAGTCCCACGACATCATCGATGCCAGGTAAAGATTCGCGCCAAACACGAGGTCCTCTACCGGCATATAGACAAACCGAATACCACTGTTAAACGCATCATCGTACTTGACGAGGCCCGCAGCAATTACCGGCTGATCGAAAAGTACGGTCATGAGCAAAAGCAAAGCCATCGCATACCATACGCCGCGACGCCGAAGCAGACCACTCCCGAAGCGGAGGTCGGTTATGACCAGTATAACCAGCAAAACAATGGAGATGACGGAGTATTCTCTCACGCCAGCATCCCCCGCCTTCGGATTTCACGGAAGCATTCATACGTGTTAATGCTACAATATGGGATGATGATGAAAAACAGGACCTCTTCGACGGGTAGCAGTCCGAGGATGCGCACCGGGAGCATATCGTTTCCAAAAAACCAGTGACCGCGCACGATCGCAACGACATCCCACAGCAAGAACAGGATGGACACGGGGATCATACTCAGCAGGAGGCGTTTCCCCTGGCGATAAATCTTCACACCCAATCGCTCGGCCACTGCCTGAGAAAGCAGCAGGGACAGCAACAGGCCCCATAGATAGGTATTCAATGTAAGATCCTCCAACATCTGGCTGCATGCTACCTTCTACAGGGTTTTATGCCAACCCTTCACAGCGGTAAACATAACGAATTTCTTAATGAGCTTCGGCGCGGAGGGCATCGTGTCGGCCGAAAGGCCGGCGAGACGCATATGCGGCCATGTTACGCTATTCGGACTACAAGTATGCAAAGTGACCGTTTCAGGGTAGATAATGCCGAGTAGGCTCCCCATAGCTACGCCATGCCGCCGATTTCAGTGTACTTTCATCAATACACCGGTTATGGTATAAAAGATTAGAAGCACAGCTCACCCCCGATCACGGGAGCTTTGGTTCCCGAGTTCCCACACTGCGGGGATTCCAACGATAAGCACGAGTACATGGAAAGAAAGGGAGTATCTGTGGTCGTCTTTGAAGACGTAAGGAAAGTCTACGATGACGAAACAGTCGCCGTAGACGGCCTAAACCTAACGGTAGAGCACGGGGAATTCATGGTCTTTATCGGGCCCAGTGGGTGCGGAAAGACCACCACGCTCCAGATGATCAATCGCTTAAAGGAGCCCACCTCGGGTCGTATCCTGATCGATGGGAAAGACACCAAGGACATGCGCAACGTCGATCTGCGTCGAAACATGGGCTACGTGATTCAGGAAATCGCCCTTTTTCCGCACATGACCGTTGCCCAGAACATATGCGTGGTTCCCGACCTGTTGGGATGGTCAAAGAAGCAGAAGGAAACCCGGACGAGAGAACTCCTCGAGCTGGTCAGCCTAGACCCGGACATCTACATGGATCGGTTTCCCCGGGAACTCAGCGGAGGGCAGCAGCAGCGCATCGGCGTACTGCGCGCCCTGGCGGTGGATCCCGACGTCCTGTTGATGGACGAACCCTTCGGGGGACTCGACCCCCTCACGCGCGACCAGCTGCACGAGGAACTCAAGGCCCTGCAGGATAAGGTCCAGAAAACGATCATATTCGTCACGCACGATATGGATGAAGCGCTCAAGCTGGCGGATCGGGTAACGCTCATGCGGGACGGGAAACTGGTACAGGTGGATAGCCCCGAGGAGATCCTGCGAAACCCCAACGACGAGTTCGTGGCGGACTTCATCGGATCCGAGCGCCGCCTGATGAGCCCGCTCGATGTATTGGTCCGGGAGGTCATGTTGGAAGACCTGCCCACACTACGACCCGATGCCAGTGCCATGGACGCGCTTCGACTCATGCAGGAAAAGAACACGGACTATATCGCTATTACCGAAGATGAGACGTTCGTAGGCATGCTCTCCGCCCACCGTCTCCAGGAGCTTCGTCTCGAGGAGGATCCCGATAGCCGGGTGGGAGATGCCGACCTCGTTACGGTGACGGTGGACTCGCGCCAGACGATGATGGAGGCAGTCCACCGACTCGCGGAAACGGAAGAGCATGTCCTTGCAGTCATGAACCGCCGGGGCAAGCTGGTCGGAGCCATTTCCCGTGGTTGGCTACCGGACATCCTCGCCAAAGAGATGTGGCCCAAGGAAGCCGCCGGATACGAAATGGAGGAGAGCTGACTTGTTCGCGCACACGCTGGTGTCGGCATTGACGCTGACGGCGAACCGCACCTTCGGGGAGTCGATGATGCGCTTTTTTAACCTGGTGGTGACGCGCCAGGCGGATCTGCGCATCGCGCTTTATGAACACATGCTATTGGTATTGATCCCAGTGGGCATCGCGATATGCATCGCCATTCCCCTGGGCATTCTTGCCACCCGATATCGCGCGGTAGAGATCCCCGCGATCGGGCTGGCCAATGTTGGGCAGACGATTCCCAGCCTGGCACTCATCGCGCTGATGATTCCGCTGGGTTTTGGGATCGGGCGGCGTCCCGCCTACATCGCACTGCTCATTTACGCTATACTGCCGATCCTAAGAAACACTTTCACCGGTATTACGTCGGTCGATTCTTCCCTCAAGCGCGCAGCACGCGGCATGGGGATGACCGACCTGCAGATGTTATGGAAGGTGGAGCTTCCGCTCTCCTTCCCGGTGATCATGGCCGGCATCCGGACTTCGACCGTAATCATCATCGGTACGGCAGTCCTGGCGGCCTACATCGGCGGTGGAGGACTGGGCGCCTTTATCGTGACCGGATTGGGCCTGGTCCGCGACGACCTCATCCTCCTCGGTGCAGTCCCCAGTGCAATCCTGGCTATCATCGCCGATTTCGTACTGGGCCGCCTGGAGGAATGGGTCACTCCGAGGGGGCTAAAGGTTTAGTCTCGGCCCCCCTGGGAGTATGCAAACGGAAGAGACAAATTCGGGAGGTAGTAATCGAATGGTATCGACAAAGTATCGGTTTATGGCACTCGCCATTATCACAGTAATGGTCTCTGTGGCCGCCCTCACGATCGTGGGATGCGGTGAGACCGATTCTGGTGGTTCCATAACCATCGGGTCGGGAGACTTCTCCGAGCCCTGGATTCTCGCGGAAATCTCGAAGATTCTCATCGAGGAGCACACTGACATCAGCGTGACACACACCCGCAATATCACCGGTTCCACCCTGCTGCACGAAGGTATGCAGTCGGGCGACTTCGACCTTTATCCCAGCTGGACGGGCACACAGTTCGCCGGCGTACTGGAGATGGAGATCACCGAAGAGTGGCGGGATCGTGAAAAGATCTACGATTACGTCAAAGAACAGTTCGACCAAGAGTACGACGTTCACTGGTTCCCACCGCTCGGCTTCGACAACACCTACGCTTTGGTCGTACGCGAGGACTACGCCGAGGAGCACGGCCTCGAGACCGTATCGGACATCGTACCCATGGCCGACGAGGTCGAGGTGGCGATGGATGCTACCTTCTATGATCGACCCGGAGACGGCTGGGTGGACTTCCAGGCGCACTACGACATGGAGTTTGCCCGCGGCCACTCCATGGACTACGGCCTGCTATATCGCGCCGCAGCCGAAGGAGACGTCGAGGCCGCCATCGCGTACTCTACCGATGGCCGCATCGCCTCCCTGGGGCTGACCATCCTGGAAGATGACCTCGGTTTCTTCCCGCCCTACGACGGGGCCATGGTCGCCCGCAACGAAACCCTCGCGGAGCACCCGGAGATCGAGGAAGCCCTATCGGTAATGTGGGGCGCCTTCCCCGAGGAGGTCATGGCCGGCCTCAACGCAGAGGTTGACGTCGAAGACCGGGACTTCGAAGATGTTGCTCGTGAATTCGTCGAGGAAATGGGCTGGATCGACTAACCAAGCGAGATACGAACCGCCGGGGGCCCTCGGGCCCCCGGCACTTCTTCTTTCCCTTCATTGGGCATCGTGCAATCACGCTGCCACCATGGTCTTCCCCCGATAGGGTACCCGCCCGGTGGAAGACAAATACAAGCCGAAGATGAAAACAAAACCCATCAAAAGTGAACGAACGCGATACCTTTTAGGAGGTAGTGATCTCGTGCAGCCCCATGGGCATGGTAAGATCCTATTGGCAATGGCCACGATCGCAATTCTATTGGTGGCGGCCGGTTGTGGTGGCGACGATGCAGATGCGGGGTCCGACGAGTTTCCGACGCTGGATCTCACCGTTGGATCATCCACATTTTCCGAGCCCTGGATTCTCAGCGAGATGGTAAAAATATTCCTCGAGGAACTGGGACATAACGTGACCCACACGATCAACGTACAACCGGATACCACCCACGCCGCGATGGTTGCCGGGGACATGGACTTCTACATGTCCTGGACCGGTACGCAGTTCGCCGGTATCCTCGAGATGGAAGTGACGGAGGAGTGGCGCGATCGGGAGAAAGTCTTCGATTATGTACACGACGAGTTCCAGGAACGGTACAACCAGACCTGGTTCCCTTCCCTGGGCTTCAACAACACCTATGCACTGGCCGTGCGGCAAGACTTCGCGGACGAACACGACTTACAGAAGGCGACGGACCTCGTGCCGCTCGCTCCTGAGCTCGAGATCGCCACGGATTCCACTTTCCAGGAGCGCATCGGGGATGGCTTCGACGATATGGCGGAGCACTACGGATTCGAATTCAAGGCCGTACACGGCATGAGTTACGGCATCCTATATCGAGCGGTGGCCGAGGGAGAGGTTGATGTGAGTGTTGCCTACTCGACCGACGGCCGTATTCCCGCCATGAACCTGGTGGTACTCGAAGACGACAAGGCTTTCTTCCCGCCCTACGACGGCTGTATCGTCGCACGAAATGAAGTCCTCGAAAAAGATCCACGAATCGAAGAAACTCTCTCGGTGATGTGGGGTGCCATCGACGAAGCGACCATGGCCCGACTCAACACGGCCGTGGACGTAGAGGAGCGGGAATTCGAAGATGTCGCTCGCGAGTTTATGATCGAGCAGGGATGGATTGACGAATAGGAAAGGATCCGCCGTATGGGCCCGGCGCATGCCCCGGGCCCTTGGCGATGGGTTGGAGAGAAGAGGTGGATATCGATGAGCGAAGAGACAGCAAATGGGACATGTTGCCTTTGCATGCATACGCACACCGTGCCCCTGCAAGCCACACAGCACCCACCACTCCCCTATCGCCATTGCCCCCGATGTGACCTACTGTTCGTCACGGATACGCATATCCTCTCTCCACAGGATGAACGTGGGCGTTACGAAACCCACGAAAACACGCGCGAGAATGTGGGCTACGTGCGCATGTTACGGCGCTTCTTGGATCGCGCAGTCCTGCCCTTCTCACCGGGGAGCGAGGTGCTCGAGTTCGGCTGTGGCCCGGGACCCGTCCTGGCCGACCTCTTGCGAGACCGAGGATACCGGGTCACGCTCTACGATCCCTTCTTCGCGGCAAATCCCGAGGCACTGGATGCACGCTACGATCTCATCACGGCCACAGAGGTCGTCGAGCATGTCCGCGACGCCGCATTCTTATGGCGGCTCCTGTTTCGATGCACCGAACCGGGCGGGCTCGTCGCCCTCACGACCCGATTTCATCCCGGACCGGATGCATTCGACACCTGGTGGTACCGCCGCGACCCGACGCACGTCCGCTTCTACTCGACAG
>PUNF01000179.1 GCA_003552525.1 Clostridia bacterium
ATGGGCCACGAAAAATAGCAACCTATGTCCGATCAAAAGATCAAAAATGAACGCTCTTGTGACGGCAATTGTTGGTGAGTCATAATCACCCCCAACGAATCAAACGGCCGTGTTTAATCGCCTGAAGGAATCGGAATCTCCTGTTCTGCGGCCTTCTTGATGTTATAGACTGCACACATCAGGGCGAGTTCACGGAATTCTCGATACCAGGCCCGCGCTCGCAGGGCAACGCCCAGCGAGCGCTTGACCGATGAGAAGACAGACTCAGACATGGAGCGTTGGTGGTAGAGATCATCGTTGATCCGGGCGTTGTGGGCGTGATCGTAGGGCTTGTTGATGCAGTGCTTGATCAGCGGACGGACGCCGAGATCTTCACGCAAGTACTCACGCAACCACGTGCAATCATAGCCCCTGTCGGCGGTAAGAACCTGCAACTCGCCCGCGTGCCTGCGGGCGAGTTGCTTGCAAATGTCTGCATCACTGCCTTCTCTGGTGGTAGTGCAGTGTAAATCAAGGATAACGTTCGTATCCGTATCAACGAGTTTCGTTGCTTTGAGATCCTGTACGTCGTATTTTGTTTTGGTACAGTACGAGCGGCTCGCAGGCGAGCGCTCGAAGAATGTCGCATCTATCGCTCCAATTACCCCAGTATTGTGCAGCTGTGCTGACTGTTGCAGTAGCGTTCGGCACACTTTCATCTCAATTCTATCGAATGCGAGACATAACGTCGAATGATGAGGGAGATCGGCCGGTTCAAGGCCGATCTCCCGGCATATTTGCGGCATCTCCGTTAGCAGATCAATCGTCATCCGGTAGGTTGTGTCGAGGTAAATCCGGAGACAGTGGAGGGATATCATCACTGCATCAGTGAACCCGCCGCCCCGTTCCGGGGCGGCAGGTTCGTCCCAATCATCGGCAATTCTTTTAACTGCGAAGGTTACTCGTTCAGTGAAGCGGGAGAAGCGTAGGCACATTTCGCAGTCTCTCGCTTCAATGCCGTCATTCTGGCGACCTATTCCGACTCTGTCTAGTGATTAAACACGGCCAATCAAACTGGTAGTTATCCATTGTGACGAGACGTCAAGTCTCATTTCGATCTTGCAGAACGAAGTGTAACGGACTCGCCGATAGTATGCGATTTGAAAGACATCAGAGTCGCCTATATTCACGAGATTATCTAGTTGTGAGAAACAACTACCTGCCCTCAATGCGAAGCAAACCAGCCCGATGAAAAGTACTCAAAATATAACATAATCACCGGATCTCCAGAAGGACAACTCACGCTCACAGCCCCACATGTATGTGGATAAATCCGGGTCTTCCAGAGATTCTAAAACCGATTCTCAGTTCTATTTGGTACGTTTAGACAGCTAAAAGCTAGTTAGAACATCCGAAGATTATGATTTTAGAACAGATTTTCACCGATAGTTTGGAGAAACGTCTCAAAACGGAGTTATATGTACCAAAAAGTGTTCTCAACTCGTTTCACTTGATTCGGTAATCTGACTGAGTGACTATCAGATCAAAAAATGTCTCAAAACTCGTAGAAACGTCTCAAAAGAGGGAAATCGTAATTAACAGCTCAGGCAGTTTTAAAGGAGGCTCAAAACAGCCCAAGCGACAGATTGGTCGAATCCGAGAGCTGCTGACGAATCTGATCTTCTGACCAACCAAGAGGTGAGAGCACAGATGTTGCAGCACGGATGAGCTCCTGATCATAGTAGCCGGAATCGTACTTAGTTGGGTCCTCAATCGATAGACGGACTCGCTCTGCGGACGCCTTCGTGTTATCTGCAACCAGATACTCAATTGTCTGCCCTGCAGACCGCTCTAACCCGAGTCCTCGCGCGCGTTCCAATGCAGCAGTCGTTAGTGTCCGTCGGTCGTACTCTGATGGGTTTTTTGAGACGCGAATCTCTGTGATCAGCTTCGTTGGGTCAACCTCACCGTTGAGTAGATTCGTCTGAAATTGTGCGAGTCGACTGCAGACGGCTTCTGGATCACGAGTCTCGTCGAACACGTCGATGAGTTCTTTCTGTGCCTCAGCGATGAACGTGGGCGTGCTTCGCTGTCGACACTCGATTCCTCGATATTTGTACTCGCCATCTATCGCCCGGCCGAAATATTTCGTTAACGCCCCGCGGTTGGCGTTTCGCTGCGGAACAAACGCGATCCAGTCGTACTGTCGCTCATACTCCAGTTGTATCCCCGTCGCACTCGTGATGTCGGCAGCAACATCGACAAGCGGTGCTTGGGACTCGTCAGCACGAGGTGTCACCCACAGACTGTCGACGATGCCATGGAGGATTCGCCAACCGTTAGCCTCCAACGTGGCTTTGGCGTCAAGCAGTATCTCGCGGGCGTAGGCGTTGATTGCTTCGTGGCACTCGATGCGTCCGAACTTTGCATTCGAAAACCCTTGGTAGCCGAAACAACTGACCAAGATCCATTTGATCGCTGCCGACCGGCTTTCGAGTTCGGCTTCGCGCGTTGGCTCCTCACACTCGTCGATCTCGGCTTTGATTGCATCGCGGTCTTCGATTAGCGGTTCGAGGACATCACACAGATACCCTCGCTCCTCGCAGATACTGTAACCAATCTCTGGTACGTCAGCACGGTTGCTGTGACAGTCGCAGCGAACTGTTTCTGGGCTCACGTTCCGTGTGACGATGATGTTCGGATACAGACTCGAAAAATCCAGTTCATGCACATTCTCGTGAACACCCACATCAGGGTCAAACGTGAACCCGCCTCGGTCTGCTTCATGGAGCGTCGACATCGGCTTGAAGAACTCGTGTCGCCACGAATTCCACGGCACCAGCACGTCGCGCTGGATGGCTTCGCGGATCTGGATTGCGGTGAGCACATTGCCAATGGAGGCCCACGACAGCTCTTCGAGTGGCTTGTAGGACCGACCGACGAGATCAAGACAGCCGTTGAGGCCGGCTTCGTCGTAGAAGAACGTGTTTGACTTGTCGACGATGACTCGACCAGGCACGGTGTAGCGAGCGGGCGAATGACCGACTTGCCCGTAGCTTTCGAACGTTGATTCGCCGGCCAGTTGTGTGTACCCGGGCTTACGACCGAGACGGAACTTGACATCCGTGGCTGCGGCGGCGTCGAACAAAGCCGGGATGAGCTGGGCTGTAGAGACGACCAATACATCAGGGTCGATGTCTTCGATGCGTGTCGTGAGATCGTCAAGGA
>PUNF01000153.1 GCA_003552525.1 Clostridia bacterium
TATCGCTCCTGGCCACTACCACCTTCAGGTGGAGGCAAAAGGACTGGCAGACGATGACCGGGAGGTCCATCTGAAGGCTGGGGAAAATCGCGAAATCTTCATCCTTGGGCGCGAGGACATGCCCTACTACTACCGGGGGAAAATCCGGGTACCCTTCGAACCCATGGAGGAGTTTCTGGCCGTTGTGATGCCGGATCCCGAAGGAGCCGAGCAGGCCAAGTCCCAGCGGAGTGAAGTCTCGAAGTTGGCGGCCGACCGGGGGCTGAGGCTGGAGCCCGTCGGCGAAAACATCGTCCAAAGTGGCATCCACATCCTCCGTTTGCCCGAGGGCAGCGACGCGAAGCAGCGGGAGGATGCGGCCGCGGGTCTCCGCGATACTCCCGGCATCCTCCACGTCGGTCCTCTCCTCAAATTCTTCGAGGAGAATGTCACCATCCTGACCGGCGAGCTTATCGTGCGGTTTCGAAGCGATACGACGGAGGGAGAGATCGAGAAGATCGCGGCACGTCACGGCCTCCACATCCTCGGGCGCTTCAAGCCCCTCGGGCCCGTATATCGGCTTGGGTCCCGGGATGCGCCGTCATACCGCTTGCTCGAGACGTGCGCCCGCCTGGCCGAGGAGGACGCGGTGGAGTACGCCGAGCCCAACCTCATCCACACCGCCGAGGAGGACGTGGTGACCCCAGCGGATTTTCTCTTCCCCGAACAATGGGATCACCGTCTAATCGGCACCCCACAGGCCTGGCAGATTCTCCGTAGTGTCAACGAGGATCACACCTTCGGGAACCCCGACGTGCTCATGGCCATCGTCGATTCCGGCGTAGACGCCGGGCATCCCGAGTTCGCGGGCACCCTTAGCGACGGGGCCCCTAAGATCCACTGCCTATTCGACTTCACCCTGATGGTAGCAAACAACGACACCCGCAGTAGTAACCACGGTACCTGCTGTGCCAGTGCCGCCACGGCCCGGGCCGATAACCCCTCGACTGTGGAAGGTTTCGATGAGGGGGTCGCGGGTGTTGCCGGGAACTGCCGGTTGATGGGTATCCGTCGCGGTGGTAATACCGAGGCCCGCTACGCCGACATGTATCTTTGGACGGCCGGTTTCGATCCAGGAAGCGACCTGGAGGGCTTCCCAGCCCCCCTCGATCGGGGCGCGGACATCATCAGCAGCAGTTTCGGGTTCAGCGCGGGCTCCCCCATATCCGGATTGATGCGGGATACCTTCGATACCCTGACGGACCAGGGCCGGGGTGGTCGCGGCGTCCTATTGTTCTTCTCCGCCGGCAATGCCGGCGCCGACCTCGACCTCGGCTTCCATCGGCCCTGGGGTATGTACGAGCGGTGCTTCTCCATCGCTGCATCCACCCTGGACGACGACGGGATCTCCGAGGTCCGGTCCAATTACAGTAATTTCGGCTCGGACATCGAGTTGTGCGCGCCCAGCCACGACCAATACGTGGGAGGACGCCCACTGCACGCCGCGCCGGATCACTACGCGGCCTTCACCGCCACCGAGCGGGGTGACGCCGGTGCAATTCACGCCACGGTCGGACGCCCCACCCGGACTACTGCGCTTCGCTCACCCGTCACCGCCGGGACGCAGACCCTTCCGGTCTCCAGCGTCATCGGATTGCCCGTGGGAGGAGCGCTCCTCATCGGCGATCCGGGGTCCGCGGGATGCGAGGGACACGAGATGATAGAGGTGAACTCGCTGCTTCGGCAGGTTACCATCGCCCGCGCTACGCGAAACGAACATCCCTCCGGGAGGCGCGTATACGCCAGTACCCGGGACTACCGCAGCAACTTCGGCGGCACATCCCACTCGACGCCGCTGGTGGCCGGTGTGGCGGCGTTACTACTCAGCATGGCTCCAGGCATGGGATGGCGCGACGTGCGCGATACGCTGCGGGCCACCGCAAGTAAGGTCGATCCACATAACGCTCACCCGACGGGAAGATGGCGCGACCGCGAGGGGCGCATATCCACGGATCCTGGCTACACTGGCCCGTTCTTCAGCGAATTTTACGGTTTCGGGCGGGTGGATGCCGCGGAGACCCTGCGCTCCGTCTTGTCCGGCTGCGCGGGCGTCCTGGGTGAGATTATCGATCGTATCTTTCGGCGCGGATAGACCAGACCCCATCCGGGTGGGCCAAACTGCCCGCCCGGGCGACGGCCCCACGGCAGCACTCCTTTGCCAGGACCCCACGATCGGTGCCTCTTACATCGGTCGCGCATATGCAAGCGCGTACTATTCCCGTGGCGGCGCGATGTGGGGATCATGCTTGATCGATATTGGCACTCGGAATCGGGGCCTTTCTCCAGCGGCTGCATGGCCTGATGGCCCGACCAGGTGTGAGAACATCCGCACCGGGTCGCAGTCGAACCGGGGTCCCGCGGATTTCTTCCGTTCCTGAAGGGCCTCCTCAGCGGAGAGGTTGTTCCCATAGGGACGATGAGGGCTCATGGCATCGAAGGCGTCCCCAGCGGCGATGATCCGCGAGTGCAGGGAGTGGCTTCCCCATCCCTGATTGACCATCCTTGAATATACGATATCTGCGATGAAGAGCTTGACTGATATGACACCAGTGTCATATGCTTGGAATGCAGATGACACTACTGTCATCTATGGCTTGCTCAGGGAGTCCGGGGAGTGAGATGGATGCCGACTACAACATTCTTCAACTTGCCCGAGGAGAAGCGAAGTCGCATCGTCGAGGCGGCCATCGAAGAGTTCGCCGATAATTCCCTCGATAAGGCGAATGTGACGCGGATCGTGGAAGCGGCGGACATACCCAGGGGGAGTTTCTACCAGTATTTCGACGATCTACTGGATGCCTATCGCTATGTCTTGCACCTCGGTGCAGAAGCGAAGATGGAGTACATCCATCGATACCTCGATGAGGTCGAAGATAGCGTGAACCTGATGCGCGGCCTCTACGAAGCGGGATGGCGATATGCCGCCGACCACCCTCGATTAGCCGCGGCCGGCGTTCAGTTTTTTCGCGCAGACCGGGATCTACGACAAGAGATCTTCGAGGATCTGGATGAACAGGGGATTCACTTCTACCGAGAGATCATACGACGGGGCCAGGATCGCGGGGACATCAATCGGCAGTTAGACCCGGGAACCGCAGGACTGGTTCTATATCTCTTGAACAATGCCGTGCTTTCCCATTACCTGGACTATCCCGACGA
>PUNF01000117.1 GCA_003552525.1 Clostridia bacterium
AATAATATGGGGATAACTTCAAGCAGGCGTCGGGCCAGATATTTTTTCATGTTCCTCACCTTTTCTCCTGAATATAGCTGGCGGTGGAAAGACCGGCCAGCATTTGAATACCAACCAGGGTCTTAATGGGAATAACCCGGTAGTCAAGATTCTTTTCCAGTTCACTGATATGTCGGGAGAAGTTCTCCTCGGTTTCCCGGGCCGCCTGAACCAGCTTTTCCGGGGAACCGAATTTTTCCCCGCTCTCAGCCAGGAGGCGGTTAAGCATACCCAGGCCCAGGACCCGGTAAAAATCCCGGGCATGGCGGTTATCAAAATCTTCGGCAGCAGTGGCCGGCCGTTCCAGTTTTTCATCGGAATTAACCCAGTTTTCCTGAGTCTTTAGATTTTCCCGCCCGGTTTTAATGGTTTCAATCAGGGGGGGATAAAAGGGGGATTCCTGATCCAGGTATTCCCCGGCCAGCTCAAATATATGGTGGAAGAAATCAAGATTTTCCTTTTCCCGGTCCAGGCTGATCTGCAGGGATTCTCGGCGAGTAATGCTTAATTCCTGTTCATTTTCCACCCGGCTGTCATAGAAATAGGGGACCTCGGTGACCAGGGAATAGGTGGAGCCGAAGGATTCCGCATACTCATCGGAACCTGCTCCCATGCGCAGTATTTCCGCAGGGTCTTTTTCCGTGTGCTGGGCCATATGATCATAGAGTTCCCGCACCGAAAACAGCTTGAAGATAGCCGGGGCCAGGTGCTCAAAGAAGGGAACCTCTGGTTCTCCCAGGGACAGGGGAATATTGAAAGCCCGGGGGATGCGGTGCAGTTCCTGGTAGAGCTCGGGGCTATCACCGGTAATATAGTAGTAGGCGCCGCCGAACCCGGAATTATGAAGGGAGTACATGAAATCGGGCTTACAGGACTGGATCAGGTCCATTAAAATCCGGGTTTCGGGCAGGGGGGACTGGAAATTCATGGTCTTGTACTGGATGGGAAAAGTCCATTCCACCTGCTGATGCCCCGGGGGCCGGTAGAAATTTCGGGCATAATTTTCAATGGAATGGCCAGAGGCAAACCAGCCTTCATTAAGGCGGGTCCCGTCCACATCAATTATTTTAATTATATGCCAGGTATAGTCCAGCTCTTGCAGCAGCTTTTCCTCCCGGGCCAGAAACTCACTCAGGGCATCCAGCATCATGGCCCCGATGGGCTCATTGGGATGGGGGCAGCCGAAGAGGAGGGCGTTGCGGGATCCGGATCCAATTTCCAGGATGGGGATCTCTTCCCCACGGCGAGATTTACCTCCGCTCCGTAACCGGACCGTATCCGGATACTTCTCGGCCAGCTGCCGGGACCGTTGATTGTGTTCATCGACGGTAAAAAAACGATCATAATCGGGAATCTGATTAATCAGGGCATCAAATTTCATGGACATGCTCCTTTATAAGAAGATTGGGTATGGAATTATTGATCAAGAAAGAAGATACGAGATTAAAAAAAGAAAGGAAGAGATAAGAAAGAGATAATGAGAGAGGTAGGGGGGAGAAGATAAGGAACGTGTTTAGAGCAAAACGAAAAAGGCTTCCAGGGAAAAACCTGAGAGATAGAACGCAGAAAGGGAATGCCGGGGGCATGAAACTGAGATTAGCAGGAGGGAAAAAGATAAAACCACAATAAAAAAGCCTGCTAAAAAACATCAGGGCCCGGAAGATTAAAGGAAAAAAGATAAGGGTAAGGATAAAAGGGTAAAAACAGGGCCAATTAAAGGATCCCGGGTTGCAGAAAAAAGGAGTGGATTTACTGGTTCCAAGAAAATATTCGGCACTGATAATGGTAAGGATCGGACCTGGTGGGAGAAAATTAAAGTAATAAAACGTCAGGGATGGCAAAAAAGAAATCGGGGTAACACTAAGAACGGCAAAAACAACCAAAACAGGGTAAGAAGGGAAAACAGAGATAACAAGAAACACAGGAAAACAGGAAAAATAGAAACGGTCTGAACTGAAAAAAAAAGTACTTTTAAAACCGGAAAGATAAAATCAGGGGGGAGGAGGACTCCCCCCTGTTATCCTTACTTATCCAGGTACCAGTTGTAGATGATCCAGCCCAGCCCGTTGTCATAGCCGGAGTCGAAACTCTTGAGGTACTCCTTGGCAAAGTGGGGAGTAGGTGCGCTGTACAGGGGCAGGACGGGCAGATAATGACTCCACAGTTCAAAGTGCTGCTCATAAAGCTCGGTTTTTTGCTCGGGTTCCAGTTCCCGGGCAGCCTGCTCGATAATTCTATCATTTTCTTCGTTGGCCCAGCCGGCATAGTTGGTTCCGCCCCAGGAATTTTCCTCGGAGGGAATGCCGCTGGAATGCCAGTAGTTAACCGCTTCATCGGAAATACCGTAACCCCAGCCGCTGAGCAGGGCGTCAAATTCCCGGTAGGGCATGACATCGGCCCAGACTACCTGGGGAGGTTGCAGGTCGATATTAACCGAAATGCCTACCGCCCGGAGCATGGCCTGGATCAACTGGGAGGATATTTCCTGCTCCCTGTTGCCGGCCATACCGGCCAGGTCGAATTCAAATAACTGGCCGTCTTTCTCCAGGAATCCGTCCACATTCATTTCCCAGCCGGCTTCGGCCAGTAATTCCTGGGCCCGGTCGGGATCATAGGGATGGTGGGTTGCAGCATCCAGGGCATCGCGCATGGAATGGAGGGGAGTGATCCAGGTATTGGCCATCTCGGCCAGCTCAAAGTATACTATCTGATTCATGCGGTCCCGGTCCAGGGCCATGAGGATGGCCTGGCGCACCCGGGGATCGTGGAACAGGGGATGGGGCTCGGATAAATTATTGGGGTCATTGAAGTTAAGGAAGATCATGTCTACGGCAACATTGGGAGTATAGTAGGTTTCAAAAAGATCGGGGCGCTCCTCCTCCAGCTGCAAACTCTGTTGCAGGGTAAGGGTATAGCGGCCGAAGTCAATTTCCCCGGCCAGGGTCGAAGCAAAAACAACGTCGGAGTCGGGTACAATACGGATCACTATTTCATCGATATTGGGCCGACCCATATAAAAGTCTTCAAAGGCTTCCAGGACAATATGTTCCCCTTCACGGTACTCCTTGAACTTATAGGGTCCGGTCATGATGGGGTTCTGATTGACTTTGTCGACAAAGTCATCCCAGCGTCCTTCAGCCTGGGCTTCTTCAAACACA
>PUNF01000061.1 GCA_003552525.1 Clostridia bacterium
GTCCGCGGACATCACCCACCGTTGAGATATCGAGCAAGGGTTCCAGGGCGCTGGCGAGGCGCTGACCCGCCCGTCGGGCGCGTTCGGCGAGGGCATGCTTCATGTAGTACTCCATGACGGCGACGCCGCCGGCAGATGCCAGGGGACTTCCCCCGTAGGTGTGGCCATGGATGAAGCGCCCGCTGCCCCTCCAGAAGACCTGCCATATCGACTCACGCACCAACACAGCGCCCAGGGGCATGTATCCGCTCCCCATTCCCTTGGCCAGTGGCATCAGATCGGGGACGATGGACCAATGATCGACGCCGAAGTGGGCGCCGGTGCGGCCGAATCCGGTCATCACCTCATCGGCGATGAGGAGGATGTCATATTCATCGCAGATCTCCCGCACGAGGGGCCAATATGCCGGGGGAGGAACCAGAGCTCCCGCTGCCGCGCCCACGATTGGCTCGGCGATGAAAGCGCTTACATATTCGGGTCCCACGCGTTTTAATGCCGTTTCAAGCTCCCGGGCACAGGAAACGTCACAGTGGTCGGGCTTGTCTTCGTACGGGCACCGGTAGCAGTAAGGCGCATTGATATGGGGGAAATCCAGCAAGTATGGTTGATAAAGGCGTCGTCTCGGGGTAATGCCACTCATGGACATAGCACCGATTGTATTGCCGTGGAAGGAATTCCACCGGGAGATGACGAGGTGCTTCTGGCTCTGGCCGTCACGCTCGAGGAAATATTGTCGGGCCATCTTTAAGCTGGCCTCGGTCGCCTCCGATCCCCCCGATACGAGGTAGATTCGGTCTAGGTCTCCCGGGGATATTTCTGCGATGCGTGCGCCGAGCGTTCGGATGGGTTCAGATCCAAAACGTGACAGGTGGGCAAAGGCCAGGGTACGTGCCTGTTGCGATAAGGCCTCGGCGACCTCCTCTACCCCGTGTCCGATGTTCGAGACCAGCGCGCCCGAGCACCCGTCGATGTATTCATTTCCCGCTTCGTCGTAGAGATAGATGCCTTGCCCTCGCACGATGGTCGGGTAATCTTTCTTGACATTGCGGAAGAACACGTGGTGATCATGGGCATCTTCTTTCACGCTCTGCCTCCTATTCTAACTGGGCACATCTCGATGGACATCTTCGGCGTAAATCCCATAGGTTTCCCAGACGCGTTCCATTTCTTCCAGTGCACGCGCGGTTTGGTCCGGATCCTGGGCACCGATCTCGGCCAAAAGCGCATTAATGACGCTCAAGGGTGCACATAGAGAATCGACATACGATACGTGTTCACAGCGTGCTGTTAGCAGCAGATCCGCGTATTGCGCGAGGGGAGAGATGGCACTATCGGTGAGCACGATGGTGGTAGCGCCTCGATCTTTCGCGATTTTCAACATGTTCAGGGTGGCTTGGGTATAACGCGGGAAGGAGATGGCGAAAGCAACATCCCCTCCCTGAACGCCCATCATTGCGTCTATTCCGTCGGTCGGAGATCCCGTCGGCAGTCTTACGTTACGCAACACCCAATGAAGGCCCAGCCCCAGCACCTGCGCTAAACCCATTGTGCCTCGGCCGCCGAGAACATGAATCGTGTCGGCCGTCCGGAGTACACCGACGGCCCGTCGAAATTGTTCGCGATCGATTTCTTCCATAGTATGCCGGATCGCCCTGAGATCGGCGTGCATCACCGTCTCGAGCATGGGGGTGTGCCCATCGGTCCCGGGGGCGGAATGCTTGAGACGCTCCACCGTCGTAAGCTGTCGGCGCAGCATGTCTCCGAGTGCCCGCTGAAGATCCGGATAACCATCGAATCCGAGTGCCCGCGCGAATCGCACGACACTCGATTCACTGACACCTGCCTCGCGGGCCAGATCGGCAATGGAAAAGAATGCGGCTTCGTGATAATTCTGGCTGACATAGCGTGCGAGTGTTCGCTGTACGGACGTGAATGCGTGTTGGCGTTCCCTGATTCTGAGGATTACGTTAGCCATCGGCATGGCACCTTTCTGCCAAGAATACCTATGTATTGAAAAGTTCTTGCCAATACCCAACATTCCTCCCTCAGCATAGAATGTATATCCCAACCGGATCGCACCGGTAGCCAGGGACTGCCCGTCTCGGTTGACCCCCGGTACCGCGAATGAATGATGCCTGACCACGTCACCCGAGCGAGTTGTCGAGTGGGAATGCACCGAGCACTTTGATGGTAGTTACGGGAGGGGCCGGGCCATGTTTCTTGGATCAGCCCCTGCCGCTCGTGGTATTGATACGGGATGCGATGTCCTTGAAATCATCGCCGGATTCCCGCGAGCGTTATCGGGGAGACGGAGGAAGGAGGCGCCAGTAGATGCGGGTATCATGGTTGTTTATTGGCGTGGCATAGGATCGTGATCCCTCTTCGCCTGAATCTCCTGGCGCGCGATGGTGTGCATCGGGGCTTTAGGTTTTAGTTCTCGAGAGAGTCCGGTGAACAACCGGGAGCAGTCATATGTCCGCTGGCGCGGCATGCTCCGGGGCGGTTCACTATGAACCGCCCCGGGATTACCGGAGACCATATTCTATGGGAGGATGGAGTCGATGGCGTTAGCCAGCAACCACTCCGGGTAAATCAAGGTTCACTATTGGTGAAGCAGCAGACTTCAGACCAATCACCCCAGCCGTCGGCATCTAGCACCGACACCTGCCAGCAGTAGAGTTCACCATCATTGGCGAAGTTAAAAACGGTATGGTTGCTTTCTGTACTATTGGTGATTTGGTTGTAAAAGACTATGCCATCGCTTTCCCTGGTGATTCTTAATCTATGATCTTCAGCATGCTCAACGGGCTCCCACTTGAAGGTCACCGAAGTTCCCGGGATATACTCCCCTTCTGCAGGGAAGAGCACCTCGGGTCCCGCCGGCTCCATCTGCTCCTCCGCTTCTTCTGCTGCGCCTACCTCTTCACTGGGGATTTCGCTGTCAGCGACCGAGTCTTCTTGCGGGTCTGCTGCCGGCTCCTGCGTGCTTCCCCCACACCCTGCAACGGCTATAGATACTATGAATAATGCCGAAAGCAACAAGACCACTCTGTTTGTTTTGCACACTTTGATCCCACCCTCCCCGCTCGCTTCTCCTCGTGTTCCATGACAACTGTCGCGATCCTTGCTCGGCTCCGTACTTGCCTTGGTATGCCATGTTTCTACTAACCACCCATCCACCTATCCATCAATCACTA
>PUNF01000195.1 GCA_003552525.1 Clostridia bacterium
CGATGGCTAAGGCGAGGTTTGAACGCAGTAAGCCTCATGTAAACGTAGGTACGATTGGTCACGTGGACCATGGTAAGACGACGTTGACGGCTGCGATGACGTTGTTGTTGTCGAAGAAGGGTTGGGCGGATTTCATTCCGTTTGACGAGATCGACAAGGCTCCGGAGGAGCGTGATCGTGGTATCACGATTGCGACGGCTCACGTGGAGTATGAGACGGAGAATCGTCATTATGCGCACGTGGATTGTCCGGGTCACGCGGATTACATTAAGAACATGATCACGGGTGCTGCGCAGATGGACGGTTCGATATTGGTTGTGAGTGCTGCGGATGGTCCGATGCCGCAGACGCGTGAGCACATTTTGTTGGCTCGCCAGGTGAATGTTCCGGCGATCGTGGTATTTTTGAACAAGGCCGACATGGTGGATGATCCGGAATTGATAGAGTTGGTGGAGTTGGAGGTTCGGGAGTTATTGAGTGCGTATGATTTCCCGGGCGATGATATTCCGGTGGTAGTGGGTTCTGCTTTGAAGGCTTTGGAGTGTGGTTGTGGTGAAGAGGGTTGCGATGATTGTGCGCCGATCCAGGAGTTGTTGGATGCGGTGGACGAGTATATTCCGACGCCGGCGCGTGATGTTGATCAGCCGTTTTTGATGCCCGTGGAGGATATTTTTAGTATTACGGGTCGTGGTACGGTTGCGACGGGTCGCATAGAGCGTGGTGTGATTCGCGTGGGTGATGCTGCGGAGTTGGTTGGTATGGCGGATCAGCCTCGTCAGACGGTTGTGACGGGTGTGGAGATGTTCCGCAAGTTATTGGACGAGGCGATGGCTGGGGACAACGTGGGTTGTTTGTTGCGTGGTGTAGGCAAGGATGACATTGAGCGTGGTCAGGTGTTGGCGAAGCCGGGTAGTATTAATCCGCACCTGGAGTTTAAGGCAGAGGTATACGTATTGACCAAGGGCGAGGGAGGTCGTCACACGCCGTTTTTCACGGGATATCGTCCGCAGTTTTATTTTCGGACGACGGACGTGACGGGTGACATTTCGTTGCCCGAGGGCGTGGAGATGGTAATGCCCGGCGACAACGTGGAGATGGGCGTGCGCTTGATTACCCCCATCGCCATAGAAGAGGGTGTCCGTTTCGCGATTCGCGAGGGTGGACGCACCGTGGGCGCCGGAGTAGTCGCCTCCATCGTAGAGTAGTATCTGTTAGCGAGAGGAGGGACGTAACATGGCTGGACAAAAGATACGGATTCGGCTGCGGGCCTTTGATCACGAGATCCTGGATCAATCCGCAGATCAGATCGTACAGACAGCGTCCAGGACCGGCGCGAGAATATCCGGCCCCGTTCCCCTGCCCGTGGATCGCTCGGTCTTCACTGTTCTGAAGGCGCCGAATGGGGAGAAAGACCTGCGTGAGCAGTTCGAGATGCGCACGCATAAGCGCCTGATAGACATTCTGGAGCCCACACCACAGACGGTGGACGCTTTGATGAGACTCGACCTTCCTTCGGGTGTGGACATCGAGATTAAACTCTAGCCTCGACCGGTGAGGAGGTGGCGACATGGGCAAGGGATTACTAGGCAAAAAGGTTGGCATGACGCAGATATTCGATGACGAAGGACGGATCATTCCGGTTACCGTCATTGAGGCGAATTCATGCGTTGTCGTCCAGGTGAAGACGGAAGAGAACGATGGGTACCAAGCGGTTCAGCTGGGCTTTGGCGAAGTTGACCCCAAGCAACTGAACCGTCCTCGGCGCGGTCACTTCGACAAGGCCGGGGTGTCTCCCCGTCGATACCTGGCGGAGTTTCGTGCCGATAATGGCGAATGGGCGGATATTGGAGTTGGCGATGCGGTTGGTCCAGACGTATTTAGCCCCGGTCAACGGATTAAGGTGCGCGGGGTCTCCCGCGGCAAGGGTTTCGCGGGTAGCATTAAACGTCACAACACGAGCCGTGGCCCGATGACCCACGGATCACGCTATCATCGCGGACCGGGCTCGAGTGGCGCGTCGGCTTTCCCTGCCCGCGTACACCGGGGGCGGAAACTTCCGGGGCGCATGGGTGGTAAGCGCGTGACGGTTGAAAGTGCCGAAGTGGTGCGCGTTGACACGGACCGCGGATTGATCTTGCTGCGTGGCTCCGTACCCGGTCCGCGCGGCGGTGTATTGCAGTTGGAAAGTTCCTGAGCGATCCCGGCGAGGGATCTAAACGATAAACCGATGAGAAAGGGGGGGGAATGGCGATGCCCACGGTACCCGTAATCGACATGCGCGGTGAAAAGGTGGATGATGCGGCGCTTGATACCTATGTATGGGATGCTCCCGAGAACGTGAGCCTCATGCACCAGGCGGTAGTGACCTACTTGGCCAACCAGCGTAGCGGTTCGGCCCACACCCGTACCCGCGCAGAAGTTCGCGGTGGTGGAAGAAAGCCCTGGAGACAAAAGGGCCTAGGTCGTGCACGGCACGGCAGTATCCGCTCACCCATCTGGACGGGTGGTGGCGTGACCTTCGGCCCGAAGGCCCGCAGTTACCGCAAGGCTATGAACAAGAAAGCACGCCGCGGTGCGCTGCGTTCGGCGCTTTCCAGTGCCGTCCGCGAGTCCGAGATTACCGTGCTCGACGCAATCGACCTTCCCCAGCCGAAGACCCGTACCGTGATAGATTTGCTAGGTACCTTCGGATTGTCTGGGAGAAGAGTCCTTTTTGTTACCGCAGATACCAACGAAGCACTGCTAAAATCGGTTCAGAATATTCCGCGCGCCGAGGTCATGCGGGCTCGCGATCTCAATACGTACAAGGTGATCAATTCCGATCACCTAGTCGTCGCCAGGGATGCCCTGCCGGTTATCGAGGAGGTGCTGGGCAATGCTTGAAGCCCGGGACATTCTGGTTCGCCCGATCATCACCGAGCGTAGTATGGCCGACTCAGAGGAGGGCAAGTACACCTTCGTGGTGGATCGGCGGGCGAACAAGTACCAGATCAAGGACGCCGTGGAGAGTATCTTCGGCGTGAAAGTGGTCAGAGTGAACACCATGCGCATGCTCGGGAAGAGACGCCGGATGGGGATGCACTTTGGCCGCCGTCCCAGCTGGAAGAAGGCCATCGTACAACTTGCCCCCGGGGATGACCTCGATTTCTTCGAAGGCATGATGTAGGCGTCGTAGACATGCGCATGTGGAGGTGAGAATATGCCGGTCAAAAAATTCAAGTCCACTTCACCCGGTCGCAGGCACATGGCGATCAACCGACCCGAGATTAGCAACGAGGGTCCGGAGAAGTCGCTGCTGGGTCCGCGGGTGAAGAAGTCCGCAGGTCGCAACGTATACGGTAGAATGACCGTTCGCCATCGCGGTGGCGGTGCCAAGCGCCGATATCGGATTATCGACTTTCGGCGACGCAAAGATGGCATTCCGGCACGCGTGGCGCGGATTGAATATGACCCGAACCGCAGCGCCAATATCGCCCTGCTGCATTACGTGGACGGCGAGAAGGCGTACATCCTCGCACCGCAGGGAATCGGTACTGGTGACGTGCTGGAGTCCGGTCCAACCGCGGACATCAAGCCCGGAAACGCACTGCCATTGCGGAATATTCCTTCCGGAACGGTTGTACACAATATCGAGTTGAAGCCCGGACGCGGAGGACAGCTCGCTCGAGCCGCGGGTGCTGGAGCCCGCTTGTCGGCGAAAGAGGGCAAGTATGGCTACCTTCGCATGCCCTCCGGCGAGTTCCGGTTGGTTTCTTTGGATTGCCGCGCCACGGTCGGCCAGGTCGGAAACGTGGAGCACGAGAATCAGGAGAGCGGCAAAGCGGGTCGTAGCCGCCACCTGGGTCGCAGACCGACGGTTCGCGGCACCGTGATGAACCCCGTTGATCACCCACTGGGCGGTGGAGAAGGAAAGGCGCCCGCCGGGCGTCACCCGGTCACCAAGTGGGGTAAGAAGGCACATGGCAAGATCACGCGCAAGGGCAAGAAGTATTCGGACAAATACATCGTGCGACGTCGTCGTCGCCGGAGGAAGTAGAGGGGGTAATTAGCACATGGGCCGCTCTCTGAAAAAGGGACCCTTTGTAGATGAGAAGCTTCTTGCGAAGGTCGAGCGCATGGAAGAATCGGGCAAGAAGCAGGTTATCCGCACGTGGGCGCGGGCTTGTACCATCGTACCTGAGATGGTCGGGCACACAATCGCGGTACACGACGGGCGGCGCCACGTACCCGTCTACATCGTAGAGGACATGGTTGGGCACAAGCTCGGTGAGTTTGCACCCACACGTACCTTCCGCGGCCACGGGCGTCGGGGCGAAAGAACGGTCACGCTGAAGTGACGTATCCCGCGGGTCCGCGGGCTGTTTAGGAGGTAGCACGGTTATGGTCGAGGAGAAGACAGTACCGACCGCCACGGCACGCCTGCGTTTTGTGCGGATTTCCCCGCGCAAGGCGCGAGCGGTGATAGATCTTATCCGCGGTAAACCCGTAAGGGAAGCCACCGCCATCCTGATGAATACGCCGCGCCGGGGCGCCGAGATTATTATCAAGGTATTGAACTCCGCGGTCGCAAATGCGGTGAACAACCTGGATCTGGATGAAGAGGAACTCTATGTCCATAGCTGCTTTGTGGACCAGGGTGCCACCATGAAACGTTGGCGCCCCAGGGCACGTGGCATGGCGTCACCAATTCTCAAGCGAACCAGCCATATCACCGTCACAGTGGCCGAGCGGGAGGAGGTGTAGACTTGGGTCAAAAGGTACACCCAAAAGGTTTCAGGTTAGGTGTCATCCGCGATTGGGATTCGCGTTGGTTTGCGAACAAAAAGGAGTTTGGTGCACTCGTATACCAGGACTTCGAGATTCGCAAGCACATTAAGCGCGAAATGTTCAATGCCGGAATCGCCCGTATCGAGGTCGAGCGCTTCGCCGGACAGATCAAGATTACCGTCCACGCAGCCCGTCCAGGGATGATTATCGGGCGGGGCGGTACACTCGTCGAGGGCCTGCGTAAGAGTCTCGAGGAGTTGACTGGAAACCGGATTAACATTCGCATCATGGAGATTTCGCGCCCGGACGTGAATGCACAGCTGGTCGCCGAAGGTGTGGCGGACCAACTGGTACGACGTGTTTCGTTCCGCAGGGCCATGCGCCAGTCGGTACAACGTGCCATGCGCGACGGGGCGAAGGGTTGCAAGATCATGGTCTCAGGTCGCCTGGGTGGTGCGGAAATGGCACGTCGCGAGTGGATGGCCGATGGTTCTGTTCCGCTGCACACTTTGCGCGCGGACATCGACTATGGTTTCGCCGAGGCGAACACGACCTACGGCACGATCGGCGTCAAGGTATGGATTTACATGGGCGACGTGATGCCGACCAAGGGTCGTAAAGGCAGTAGCGAGGAGGCGGCTACTCATGCTGATGCCAAAACGGGTTAAATATAGACGGCAGCATCGCGGCCGGATGCGTGGGAAGGCACACCGCGGATCGGATATCACCTTCGGTGAGTACGGTCTACAGGCGGCTGAAGCGGGCTGGATTACTGATCGGCAGATTGAGGCGGCCCGTGTTGCCCTCACACGTCATATCCGTCGCGGCGGGAAGGTTTGGGTGAAGATATTCCCCGACAAGCCCGTAACGAAGAAAGCAGCGGAAACCCGCATGGGTAAGGGTAAAGGAGCCCCCGAGTTCTGGGTGGCAGTCGTGAAGCCCGGCCGCGTCATGTTCGAGGTCGCGGGAGTATCCGAAGAGATGGCGCGCGAAGCGATGCGTCTCGCGTCGCACAAGTTGCCGGTCAAGACTCGTTTCGCGATGAGCGAGTCGGATAGCGGTGGTGACTGATCGTGAAAGCAAAAGAGATACGTGAACTCAGTGATACCGAAATAGATCGGCGGATCCGGGATTTGAAGGATGAGCTGTTTAACCTGCGCTTTCAGGGCGCCACTGGGCAGCTGGAGAATCCCGTCCGCATCAGGCAGGTTAAGAAAGACATCGCTCGGCTCAAGACGGTCCAGAGGTCACGTGAGCTGGCCGCCGGAGTCGACGGATGACGGCGGAGGTGAACGACGATGAGCGATGAGCAGAAGAGTGGCCGCGGCAACCGCAAGGTTCGCAGGGGTCTCGTGGTAAGTGACAAGATGGACAAGACCGTGGTGGTTCGGGTGGAGGATCGCATCAGGCACCCCCTGTACGGACGCCGCGTTCGAAGGAGCAAACGCTTCAAGGCTCACGACGAGAGAAACGAGTGTCGTACCGGAGACTGGGTTGCCATGGTAGAGACCCGTCCACTCTCGAAAGACAAGCGCTGGCGTATCGTGGAGATTCTCCAGCGGGCAGAGTGAGTCGACCACGGTGGGATAAGGAGGATGTGGCATGATCCAAGCCGAGACGCGGCTCAGGGTCGCTGACAACAGTGGTGCTCGGCAGATCGGCGTCATTAAGGTCCTGGGAGGATCTCGTCGTCGTTACGCCCGCGTGGGAGATATCGTGGTGGCGTCCGTCAAGGAATCCACTCCGGGCTCCATAGTGAAGAAGGGAGAGGTCATCCGTGCGGTGATTGTGCGCACGAAGTCTCCCATCCGGCGCAAGGACGGTTCGGCGATCCAGTTTGACGAGAATGCAGCCGTGATACTAAGGGACGAAACCGAACCCCAGGGTACCCGGATATTTGGTCCGATCGCCCGGGAGCTTCGTGAAAAGAAGTTCGCTCGCATAATTTCGCTGGCCCCCGAGGTTCTCTGAGGCGAGGGGACCGGGAAGGAGGTGTCCTGAGGTGAGTATGCCCAAGTTGCACGTGAAGACGGGTGATACCGTCGAGGTGATTGCGGGCAAGGACAAAGGAAAGCGCGGTGAAATCCTGCGCGTCATACCCCGCGAGAATCGCGTGATCGTCGATGGCGCAAACATGGTCAAAAAGCACCAGAGACCCACGCGCCAAATGATGCAGGGTGGTATCGTAGAACAGCCTGCACCGATGAACGCAAGCAACGTACTGCTCGTATGCCGCAATTGTCGAGAAAAGAGTCGCACCGGGATGCGTATTCTCGCCGATGGGCGCAAGAAGAGATACTGCAAGAAGTGTGATGAAATCGTTGACCGGTGAGGAGGTGGATCCAGTGAGCACCCTTCGAGAGCAATACCAGGCGGAAGTCGTGCCCGAAATGATGGAAGAGTTCGAGTACGGTACCGTGATGCAGGTTCCCCGGATCGAGAAGGTTGTCGTGAACATGGGTATCGGTGATGCCCGGGACAATCCATCCTCCCTGGAGTCAGCGTTGAACGAGATGGCCGTCATCACCGGACAACGGCCGATTGTGAACCGTGCACGGAAATCGGTTTCCGCTTTCAAGATTCGCGAAGGCGACCCCGTCGGTTGCAGCGTGACCCTGCGTCGTGAGCGTATGTGGAGCTTTCTTTCGAGGCTTATCAATGTCGCGCTCCCACGGGTGCGCGACTTCCGGGGACTGAACCCCGATGCCTTTGACGGAAGAGGGAATTACTCCCTGGGTCTCAGGGAACAGGCGATATTTCCCGAGATATCCTACGATGACATTAGCGAGATTCGCGGAATGGACATTGTAATCGTGACAACGGCGGAGACTGATGAAGAGGCGAGGTATCTGCTTCGCCGCCTCGGAATGCCGCTTCGGACTGCCGAGTCGGCTGCCCACGTATAACCGGGTTAGCCCCGGGAAGGAGGAATACTGTGGCGAGGAAGGCCCTGATAGAAAAGAACAACAAAGAGCAAAAATACAGTACCCGGGGTCGTAATAGGTGCCAGATTTGTGGACGTGCGCGCGGTTACATTCGCCAGTTTGGCTTGTGTCGCCATCACGTACGCGAGCTGGCCCACAAAGGCGAGATTCCCGGAGTCAAGAAGGCCTCCTGGTAAACCCGGCTGAGGTGTAGGAGGGGAGGTTGGATCTATGGGTATGACCGATCCCATCGCAGATATGTTGACCAGAGTGAGGAATGCCAGCGCCGCACGCCACGAGTACGTGGACATTCCCGGATCGAAGGTAAAGTGGGCGGTCGCGAGTATTCTCAAAAGGGAAGGTTACGTAAAGGATATATCCTGGATCGATGATGACCAGCAGGGTAAGGTCCGGATTTATCTCAAGTACGGTCCCGATAGACAGCAGGTCATTAGTGGTATTAAGCGTATTTCCAAGCCCGGTCTACGGATTTACGTCGGCAAGGACGATGTTCCGCGCGTCCTCGGGGGGTTGGGAGTCGCGATCATGTCTACCTCGCGAGGCATCATGACTGACAGGGATGCCCGTAACCAGGTGATTGGTGGAGAGGTAATGGCCTACGTCTGGTAATCGAGGTATCGTTCGAGGAGGTGTGCAATCGTGTCCCGAGTAGGAGAAAAACCGATACCGGTTCCTAGCGGTGTCGAAGTGGGCATATCCAACGACAGAGTCAGCATCTCGGGTCCAAAGGGCGAGCTGCAGCAAGTTCTACCCCAGGGGGTGGCCATCCGAGAAGAGGATGGTGTGTTGACCCTGCAGCGTCGTCACAACGATCGCAAGACCCGTGCGCTCCACGGTCTCATGCGGACGTTGGTGGCAAATATGGTGCACGGCGTCTCCGAAGGATTCGCCAAGGCCCTGGTGATCCATGGTACCGGCTATCGGGCGGCAGTTTCCGGTAGTACGCTCAACATCACCATCGGGTTTTCCCATCCTGTCGCGATGGAGATTCCCGAGGACCTTGAAGTTGAAACGCCGAGCCCGACGCGCATTATCGTACGGGGTGCCGACAAGCAGAGAGTAGGCCAGCTGGCCGCGGACATTCGCAGCATCCGTCCCCCAGAGCCGTACCACGGGTTTGGCATTCGCTACGACGGCGAACGGGTCAGGATGAAGGAAGGCAAGTCCGCCGCTTCTGCGGGCTAAGCCCTAGGGAGGCAGCATTAATGAGTCGAAATGAGGAGCGCCGTCGGCGCCATACACGTGTAAGAAAGAAGGTTTCCGGAACCCCGGAGAAACCAAGACTATCCGTGTTTCGGAGTTTGAAGCATATCTACGCGCAACTGATCGACGATATCTCCGGACACACGCTGGCTTCGGCATCGAGCCTCGAGGCCCAATTGCGTGATACCGATTTGTCCGGGCGCGCCATGGCCAAGGAAGTGGGCACACTCTTGGCGGAACGGGCGTTGGATGCCGGGCACGATGAAGTGGTTTTCGACCGGGGCGGCTACAAGTACCACGGCCAGGTCAAGGCATTGGCTGAGGCGGCTCGGGAACAGGGTCTCAAGTTCTGATTAACGGGAAGGGAGTGGAGTATGGCACGTCAGCCCAGAGGGTCGCAGCGAGATGACGATCCCATTGAAGAGCGAGTAGTAGATATCAATCGCGTCGCGAAAGTGGTCAAGGGCGGTAGGCGGTTCAATTTCACCGCCGTGGTTGTTGTTGGTGACAGTAGCGGCAAGGTCGGTGTAGGCATGGGCAAAGCCCAGGAGATCCCGGCCGCGATTAACAAGGGTGCCGATCGAGCGAGAAAGAGCATGATCGATGTTCCGCTGCAGGAGACCACGATTCCCCACGAGGTAGTCGGGGAGTTCTCCGCCAGTCGCGTACTCATGAAGCCGGCTTCGGAGGGTACCGGTGTTATCGCCGGTGGACCCGCTCGTGCCGTGTTGGAATTGGCAGGGGTTCGTGATATACTCACCAAGTCGTTGGGCTCCAACAATCCGGCCAACCTTGCCCGGGCCGCGCTCGAAGGACTCAGGGAACTTCGCAGTCCTCGTGAAGTGGCTCGGCTTCGTGGTGTCGACGAAGAGCAATTCGCAAGACAGTAATAGTAGGAGGTGGCGGCTTTGCCGAAGCTACATGAATTGCGCCCAAACCCCGGTTCCAAGACCGGGCGGAGGCGCGTCGGCCGCGGTCGCGGATCAGGAATGGGAAAGAACTGCGGCAGTGGCAATAATGGCCAGAACTCGCGATCCGGCGGCGGGGTGCGCCCGGGCTTTGAGGGTGGACAAATGCCGCTTCAACGCCGGTTGCCCAAGGCAGGATTCAGCAACCATCGTTTCCGCGTTCGCATGTCCACGGTAAATGTTGAAGCATTGAACCGTTTCGAAGAAGGCACCGAGGTTACCCCGGAGCTCCTGCTCGAAGTGGGATTGATCGACAACGTGGCAGATGGCGTAAAGGTGCTGGGCGATGGCACGCTCGATGTCGCGCTTACCGTCAAAGCAAACCGGTTCAGCACCGGTGCGCACGAGAAGATTCACGCCGCTGGCGGCAAGGCCGAGGTGATCTAGTTGGGCATTATCAGCACCCTTCGACGCGCGTGGAGGATCCCGGATCTCCGTAAGCGGATCCTCTTTCCCCTCTACATGCTGCTGGTCTTTCGGCTCGGCACGCATGTTCCGGTGCCTGGTATCGAGCCAGCGGTTCTGGAAGAACTGTTTGCCACCGGCACCCTTTTCGGGCTGCTGGATATGTTCGCCGGAGGGGCGCTGAGCAGCTTTTCCATCTTCGCGATGAGCATTACGCCTTACATTAATGCCTCGATTATCATGCAGCTGCTGACCGTAGTCATCCCGAAGCTCGAGCAGTGGCAGAAGGAAGGCGAAGAAGGCCGTCGCAAGATGACCCAGTGGATCCGTTACATGACCTTGGTCCTGGCGCTAATCCAAGCCAGCGGCATGTCATTTTTCATGCGGGGACAGGGTGCGCTCGCCCGACCGGATGCCTTTGGGCTTCTCAGCGTCATCATCACGATTCCCGCCGGTACGGTGTTTCTGATGTGGCTCGGTGAGCAGATCACCGAGAGCGGGATCGGCAATGGTATTTCGATACTGATTTTCGCGGGAATCGTTTCACGTGTCCCATCGGGCGGACTGGGATTGGTGGCGTACGTGCAGGAAGGCACAGTGTCGTTGATCAACGTGCTTCTTCTGCTCGCAATAGGACTGGCCGTGATCGGTGCGGTCGTGTTCGTCCAGGAAGGACGACGTCGCATCCCCGTGCAGTACTCGAAGCGAGTTGTCGGGCGTCGAATGTACGGGGGACAGACCACGCATATTCCGCTGCAGATCAACCAGGCGGGCGTAATCCCGGTGATTTTCGCCTCCTCGGTTCTGGCCTTTCCGCCGACCATCGCGCAGTTTATTGCACACCCTTGGGCACAGTCTCTGGCACGCACACTGGACTACGGAACGTCCCTGCATACGGCCCTATACTTTGGCCTCATCGTGTTCTTTACGTACTTCTACACTGCGGTGACTTTTAATCCGCACGATGTCGCGAACAACATTCGCAAGTACGGAGGATTCATTCCGGGACGCCGGCCGGGTCGCGCGACCGCAGAGTATTTGGACCGCGTGCTCGTTCGTATCACGTTGCCGGGTGCGGCGTTCCTGGGCACCGTCGCAGTACTTCCCAACTTCTTCCCGGCGATCACGGGGGTTCCGGGTGTTATGTTCGGAGGTACGGCCCTTCTCATCGTCGTCGGTGTTGCCCTCGAGACGATGAAACAAATCGAAGCACAGTTGATGATGCGCCAGTACGAAGGTTTCATGCGTTAGGGGGATGTTGGGATGTACCTGGTCTTACTCGGACCACCCGGAGCCGGTAAAGGCACGCAGGCAACAGCACTCTCTCGGGATTATGGGTTGGCCCATATTTCGACGGGTGACATGTTGAGGAGTGCAGTCCGTGACGGCACCCAGCTTGGCAAGGAAGCCCGAGACTACATGGATCGTGGTGCGCTTGTTCCCGATGAACTCGTCACCGCGATGATGAGGGAGCGGCTCCAGCGAGATGATGCCAAGAAGGGTTTTATCCTCGATGGTTTCCCGCGCAATGTGGCGCAGGCAGAGCAATTGGATGCGATCCTTGAAGAGCTGGATCAACCCCTCGAACTGGTGGTGAACCTTCAGGTGCCCGAGGCGGAACTGATTCGCAGAATGACCGGGCGCCGGGTCTGTCCCGGATGTGGGGAGAGTTACCACTTGGTGTTCAATCCGCCGAAATCACTCGGTATTTGTGACCAGTGTGGCGAGGACTTGATTCAGCGCGACGACGATAAGGAAGCCACTGTTCGGGCGCGTCTCGAGGTTTATGGCCGTGAGAATGCCCCCCTGGTCGATTACTATAACGCGACGGGGTTGCTGGTAAACGTGGATGGGCGAGGCACGGTGGATCAGGTCTACGAGCGGATCCGCGGAGAGGTGAAGTGAGCGGGCTTTGATCATCGTGAAATCGCCCAGGGAATTGGATAAGATGCGTCGTGCAGGTGCGTTGGTGCACGAAGTGATGGATGACATCACCCGGCGCGTCGAGCCGGGGGTCACGACCGGGGAGTTAGATGCCATCGCCGAATCTCGAATTCGCGAGGCCGGTGCCACTCCCGCATTCAAGGGATATCGGGGTTTTCCCGCCACCGTTTGCGCCAGCATTGATCAAGAGGTGGTCCATGGGATCCCCGGGCCTCGGCGGCTCAGGGAAGGTGAGCTGTTGAGTCTTGACCTGGGTGCGGTTGTTGAGGGATACTACGGCGATATGGCCGTCACGGTTCCTGTTGGCGAAGTGCCCGAGTCGAGCCGTGCGTTGTTGCGTGCCGGCCGAAAAGCCCTGGAAGCCGGCATCGAGAAGATGCATCCGGGAGCCCGGTTGAGCGATATATCCCATGCCGTGCAGCAGACGGCTGAAGGAGCGGGGTATGCAGTCGTTCGTGATTACGCCGGACACGGGATCGGTCGGGAGATGCACGAGGCACCCCAGATTCTCAACTATGGCTTGCCCGGGCGTGGTCCTATCCTTAAGCCCGGAATGGTCTTCGCCATCGAACCGATGGTGAATGCCGGTGGCTATGCGGTCGAGACCTTATCGGACGGCTGGACCGTCGTCACGGCGGATGGGGAGTTATCCGTGCACTTTGAGCACACGGTGGCGGTAACTGCCGAGGGCCATGAGGTCTTTACGGATCCGGGGCGACGCGGTTGTCGATAGTGTGCAGAAAAGGACAGGGAGGTGCCCCCGTGGGGGAGTTTGCGGTCGGTGACGTGGTTCGGTCGGAGGCCGGGCGCGACGCCGGTGATCCCTACGTGGTCATCGGGTTTTCCGATCATCGTGTTCTGGTGAGCGAGGGTGAAAAGAAGACGTTGAGGCGGCCCAAGGAGAAGAATCCCCGGCACCTTGTCCGGGTGGGGCGTATCGATAGCGCTCTCGCTTCGAGGATTGAATGCAGGCGAAGTCGAGATGAAGATATCGCGGAGTTTCTTCGCGTATATCTTCGAAACAATGGCGATGGCAGATAGGATGAGGCGTTTGCGTCCGCGGGTGATCCCCGCGACGGTGAGGGGGCCGGTCTGTTAGATGGCTAAAAAAGATGTCATCGAGGTAGAAGGTACCGTGGTGGAGCCCCTCCCCGGGGGCATGTTCAAAATTGAATTGGAAAACGGGCACGAGATTCTCGCCCACATCTCGGGAAAGATCCGGATGAGCTACATCCGCATCCTGCCCGGGGATCGGGTGACGGTGGAGTTGTCGCCTTACGATCTCACCCGTGGCAGGATTACGTGGAGGCATCGGTCCTAGGGCACGTGCGGACTGGCCCGGAATCATTCTCGCTGGGGGGTATAACCCGTGAAAGTACGAGCATCGGTCAAGAAGATGTGTGACAAGTGTAAAATTATCCGTAGACACGGCATTTTAATGGTGATCTGCGATAATCCTAAGCACAAGCAGCGTCAAGGCTGACAGAAGGCGGAGGTGAGCAAGAATGGCTCGCATAGCCGGCGTCGATCTTCCCAGGGATAAACGGGTGGAGATCGCTTTAACCCGGATATACGGTGTCGGGAAGTCTCTCGGGCGCCAAATCATAGAAGAAGCCGGAGTGGACCCCGACGTGAGGGTCAAGGATCTTTCCGAGGCAGAGATAAACAATATTCGTCGCGTAATCGATGAATCGTATCGCGTGGAGGGTGATCTGCGACGCGAGCGCCAGCAGGACATAAAGCGCCTCGTCGACATCGGATCCTATCGCGGGATTCGTCATCGCCGGGGGATGCCCGTTCGTGGGCAGCGGACAAAGACAAACGCCCGCACGCGCAAGGGCCCCACGCGCGGTTTCGGACGTCGCTAGTTCCCGTGAGGATTACCCGATGATCAATCGAGGTTAAGGAGGGTTGAAATGGCCAGGAGAAGAGCGAGAACAGCGCGGACGCGCAGGCGCGTCAGGAAGAACGTCGAGAAGGGTCACGTTTACATTAAAGCG
>PUNF01000200.1 GCA_003552525.1 Clostridia bacterium
GACATACCACGGGTGCGCTGGCATATTCGGATTTGCGGACGCATATCCTCGCGCAGCTATAGTGCACAAGGATCCCGGAGAGCCCCAGGCTTGACGCCATACGAGCAGGCAAAACGGGGGGCTTGGAGATTCCAAATGTAGCCATGGCCGCATGCGCTTTCGCCGGGGCCACTTCATGAACGGGCTTAAAATCAGGGCTTCACAGGAACATGCGAACCTTCGGTCTTCCAGGCGGCACGTCACGCGAGAGGATCGAGCAATACGGACGATCCCGATGCCCCGATAGTCCAGGAAACGGCGATCGGTATTCGGTTCTCCGGATGATGAATCGTGGTTGCGGAAGGTGTTGTCTCCGCCGCGATCGTGGCAAGGAATGCGCACACCACACACGAGCCGTTCCGAATCCTGGCCACTGAGCCGACCCCAGGCTGACGGAAAGCTCGCTTGCGATTCCCAATCTCCTTAAAGATGTGTGGATCACGCACAACCGACATCTCCGCGCAGTCGCAACGCTGGTGCGCGTCCCCCGGGAATACAGGTGAGTTTTGGCGTCGAAGTATGCGGGAGACGGGGTGGCTCATCTCCCGCATATTGGGCCATTCGGTGTTGTTCTTCATCGCGGTTGCATGCGCAGGCTGGGATCCCCGAATAGAACGAAAATGTGTATGTGGCGGGACATCAGATTACAACGACCGAACCAATGCCCACTTTCCAGGTACTGCTCGACGAAACCCGAGACCGCCGCCACCCACATGTCACCGAGGCGGACAACCTGTCCACCATCGTGTGCATCGAGAAACAGCCGAACGAACGGGTGGCTTGCAGTGTTGGTGCCGGACCGGGCACCGAGGAACCCAATCGCCCCGGCTTCCGGCCATAAGAGAAGGGCTTCTCCAATGGAATCTACATTGAGGGTCGAGGGTTGAATGGGTGCAGGTTCCGGGTTCGGTCCCGGCCACGTATCCCCGACCCCGGGTGGACAAGATGGCCAACACGGTGGATAGTTTCCATCAACATCCACGTATACGTCATGTTCGTGCACGAACTTCGCCGTATCACAGGCACTGGCGACAAACACGGGATAAACGCCTGCATTGGTCAAACGGTTTAAGTCGTGATCGCGAAGCACTCCCATGGATGTGCGGTTCCCATGACCATAGTAGATGGCGAAGGATGCTCCTTGATTGATGTCCGAAATCAACTGTTGCCTCCACGAAGACTTGTAGCTCTGTTGTTCATCGGAACTCCAGGACTCGAATCCCGCGGGACGATAATGCTTCTTCACCAATCGATCGGAGAAGATCTCTTGGGATACCCTATCCAGCTCCACGTGATCACTCATAAAATCTGTGGGTCCATTCCACAACACAATATTCTCGTAGGCCGAGGATGTGGTACTTTCATATTCGATGACCTTCGCTACATAGGCCTCAACCTCTTCCAGTGTGGATGCGGGTATTCGCCCCAGTGCCACATCAGGCCTCACGCTGCAGTCGTCGACATTCAACTGGGAGAAGTTCTCCGCTAGACCACCATCGACAGGAGGAGCCCACCACTCCCCGATGATCCCGTTCGCATTGCCGTCCCAATCGTCAAACGAACCATCGGGCTTGAATAGGCAGGCATAATACAGATCAGTAATCGGATAGTGCACTCCCCAGGATACTCCTTCTCGACCGGTTTTGAAGTAGCGCACCGGGAAGCGATCTCCATCCCCCACAAGCATCACGTAACGAGTGCCGTGGTGCTCGTATGCGTGGGCAATCGCCTTCTTGATCTGCTCGGTAATGTCCCTCGACCCGGCGAAGCGCGGATCCCGCTGGATCGAACTCAGCGTCATGATGTGCGCGGGTATCCCAGTATCGGTCTTCCAATCCCTTAACGGAACCAGTCCATGATAAAATGCGTCTGGACTTAAGATCAGGAGCTCCGCCTCTTGGCCGGCTTCCAGAATCGGCCCGAAGTACACGTTGACCACGCCCGGATAGGATACGGTTGACTGCTGGCTCCAGCTCCTTGGACTGACCCGGATCTGATTATGGCCGGGCAACACCAGGCCGTGCTTATTCATCGCGGAGAAGGTATACGTGGGCGCGTCTCCCCAAAACTGTAGACTACCCGAAACCACCTCGCCCTCACGTGTCACCGTATAGTCGAGGCTTCGAAGTTTGAACGCTTCCTGGACGGTTCCCGTCAGGTCTATGGTCCCAAGATCAGGCGCAAAACCGGATATTACCGTACCATCCAGTGGCGTCTCGATGGTAACCCGGGGGCGGCTTTCGATATCCAGAAATGTTTCTCCGGCGTAGGAGAATCGAAGATCATCGATGACCGGTTCGTATCCCCCCTGATAAGAGAGTTCGACTCGATGAATCAGTGGTTCATCCTCGGTTTCCACCCTCATTTTCCTAAAGCCATCCATCGGCCCCGGGCCAATAAGTCCCTGCTGGATCGCGACCATTCTCGGCGGATGAACCTCCATGCCATACCCCGGCACGATGATTACTTCGCCGGCATCGAAAGCCGTAAGCGTCGCCATAACCGGACTCTGTTTCGTGTCACCGAGCAGCCCCACGAACATGCTCACACAGCTCTGCCCAGTGGTGAACTCGATTACCAGCTTCCCAGCGAACTCCTGGCCAGGGCTCTCCGCTGTCAGTGCATTGGTGCCGGATGGAAGGGCAGCGTTCACTGTGGTGATTTTTGGAACGCCCGGGAAGGTGACACCCTCGGAACCGTATTGATTGAATATTTGGGTATCGACATCGAATTCTTCGAAGGTAATCAAGTGATCGGAGCAATCCTTCTGCATCTTCGGAAAGTCAGCGACCAAGGGTATCTCAATATGCGGGTTGTAGGTAACCGTGATCTCCTGATTCGGTGCATCCCAATTCACGACACAGCCCAGGCTTTCTGCAATGAAGCGAAGAGGCAACATCGTTCGGCCTGGAGGCACAATAGCAGGCATCACATCCGGATTATCGTCATCGATTAGACGGACTACACCGTTGATTCGGGCTTGGCTTCGCCCAACCCACATCTCGAGGTTCACTTCGCCGAGAACCACGGTGACCTTTTGCGTCAGGGGATTCCAACTTACCAACGCCCCCATCGGTTCAACCAGGTGTCTGATGGGCAGAAGCGTCCTGGATTCCTTTATGGCGGGAGCCGTATCCATATACCTCGGCTCTCCA
>PUNF01000120.1 GCA_003552525.1 Clostridia bacterium
CGGTGAGGGGGGTCGTGGTGCAGTACCTCGGCTCCGGGGTGTATATGTCCGTGGAGCAGATGGCTTCGTTGACCCAGGGTGGAGCATACTACAACGGCTTGCTCCTCGCGAGCGGGGATGATGCCTCGGGAATCCTGGCCGGTCGGCAGGGGATTACCTCGGTCCTGGCGGTGCAGGATCTCATCGATGGTTTCATGGTGTATATCGACCTGATCATCATGGCGCTCGGGTTTTACGTCTTGGTAGGGGGCGTACTGGGCTTTGCCATCCTGTTCAACACCGTGTCCACCAGCGTAACGGAGCGACGAAGGGAGATCGCCTCGCTGCGGGTCCTCGGGTATTCCAAGATCGAGGTGTTTGGTCTGCTGCTTCGGGAGAACGTCCTCGCGACGATTCTCGGCGTGATACTCGGAATTCCCGCCGGCTACGCGTTGATAGCCATGATGGTTGAGTACTTCAGCTCCGAACTGTTCGCGCTCCCCATGGTGCTGCGGCTAGAGGCCGTGGCCATCAGCGCGGCGCTTTCGACCCTGTTCGCCGCATTGACCATGCTCGCCGTGCGTACCCGGGTATGGCGGATGGGTTTCCTCGAAGCCCTGACCACGCGGATGACCTAGAAGCGGTCCGGGGGGATTCGATCTCGCGAGCAGGAGCATGATGGTCGGGGGAGGAAACGCTGCCGGTCTTCGCTGGGAGCGCTCGGATGGGGTGTATGAGCGACGACGTGTGTCCCGCGCAGCCCCAGGTCGATCGCGGCGGCGCGGACGGGGTACCACTTTTCAACGAGCGGGTGAGCGGAGCCCGCTCCGACTTGGCAGATGCCGGCTAGTCCTTGATGATGCGAACGGTGATCTCGGTCCCGACCCCCTTTTCCGTTTCTAGCGTATACTCGTCGACCATCATTCCGACGATGGTCAACCCGGAGCTTTTGGCGGTCTTGCCCGCGAGGTGACCGTAGTATTCCTCGAGTTCGCGCCGGCGGTCTTGTCCCAGCATTTCCTCGGCCATTTCCCGCACCTGTTCGGACATCCCGCGGCCGTTATCCTTCACGATGATCGTGAAGGCGTCCCCATCGTCGATGATACGGGACTCCACCACGGTCGCACCGGCCTGAAACGAGTTGTTGAGCAGTTCGTCGAGGATTCCCCGGATTTTTCTCCATTCGGCCGCCATTGTCATCCCCCTATTCGAGTTGCACGCGGTAGTTGAACTGCTTGAGGACACCTACCATCAATGTAGCGACCAATCCTCCCGCGAAACCGTTATTGTATAGATTCATCCCGCCGTGCAAGAATCCTACATTCATCACCATGGACATGTGCAAAAACCCGGCTATCAGCCCGGTGAGCGCGCCGAATGTTCCGGAAACGGGTGCCAGGGTGGTCCCGAAGAGAACGGCCAGAAGCGGGCCCGCCTCTGCTGCTTCCCATTGGAACAGGTACAGGGACAGGAAGGCGCCGGCCATGATCGGTAAGGAATTTCGAAGATGCTTGCCGAATGCCGCGAAACCGACCATGGTGAAAATTCCGCAGATCGTGGGGCCGTTCAGCTCTCCCCCCACGGCCAAGACATAGGCGATACCGGCTAGTCCGATGAGCCCCATGTTAAGAAGGGTCGCGCCCAATCCGCCCTCGGAGACGAAATCGGATACGAGGGCGCCGGGCATGCGGTAAATCCTGAGGAACCCGCGCAACTTGCCCCCGGAGAAGAGAATCCCGAGGACGAGCATGGAAGAGGCGTACAGCAAGAGGGGAGCGGTTACCCGGGGATTGAATCCCGTTCCCCAGATATTCGCGAGATCCATCGGCATGGCGAACCCCCGGAAGACCCCGGCGAATAGGGTCGCGATGAAGCCACAGGTAAAACCGATGTTGTACAGGTTGAGTCCCTGGTGCGTGGCCAGGAAGTGGCCGGCCAGCGGTGGCACCAGGAAGCCGGCCGCCGTCCCGAGTACCAGTGCGCCACCGATACCGAGGTCGAGCTGAATCGCTACGCTCGAGGCGAGTGGGGCCAGGGCCGTCCCGAACAGGGCGTTTAGGATGTATTGGTTGAAGGTGTCCCTTTGCACGATGGCATAGATCCATACGCCGAGGAACACGGGCCATATGTTGGCGATCGTTTTTCCCATGAAGGCGAATCCGGCCATGGTAAAGACGGCGGCGATGATATACCCCCGGATGGGGACTTTGGAAATCACGGTGATGGCGAGCCCGGCCAGGCCCACCAGCCCGGCGTTGACCAGGGATGCGCCGAGGCTTCCGACCAGGAAATAGTCGGTAATGAGTACGCCGGGAATGCCGACGATGCGCCCGAGGTCTGCCAGCAAACTCTCCTCGAATCCGAAACCGAACCCGGCAACGATGAGTACCAGCATGTAGCAGGCAGTGACAATGAACTCGCGACTCTCCAGGATTTTCCGGCGTTCTGTGATGGCGGCTCCCCCTCAGTAAGCGTGATTCCCTCTGTAATTTACCAGATTCTGCGACCGTCGCAAAAGACGCACGACCGCACAATCCTGTGCCGCCGCACACAGCCCACGCGCCCCATTGTGGTCAGACGCGGTTGCTTGGCAGGACGGGATGTGCGCATGGCTCGGGCCGAATTCTTTCGATCGGAGGTGAGATCGCGTCGGCGGGACCTGTTCGTCGCACCCGTCCGGGATCGCGACGTCTTCGGGATTATTGGATGTGGGGAGAGGGGGTAGGGGCCCCTTCCCGGCACCATCCCCATGGATGCGGAAAGGGGCTGCCGTGGAGGTTCGGTTGTTCGTGGCGGAGTATGTGGACGATCCTCGATCTGTTGGCGCCACTTTTGCCACCGCTAGCGCGCACGAGCATTCCCTAAATGGGAACTGCCTTGCGTCCTTGTATGCGCTATTGGATGATGCCCGCCATCATGACCGCCAGGTAGATCAACAGCGTGAAGGACACGGCGGCACTCATGATGTCCTTGATCCTGCGGACGTGCTCGGAATGCCCCGGCTCGATGACGTCCAGCGTTCTCTCCATGGCCGTGTTGGTGATCTCCACGGCCGTGGCCGTTCCGATGGCCACGATGGCACCCATAAAGGACGCATGCCCGATCCAGCCCGCCATGCGCATGCCGACGGTCGCGAAAACGAGTGCCAGCAGGTAACGGGCGTTCGCTTCTTCCCGCAATAGGATCCGCCACCCCCTGGCCGAGTGGACTGCC
>PUNF01000003.1 GCA_003552525.1 Clostridia bacterium
AAAAACAGTGGATAAAGGAAACCCCAGAAAAGCAGGCCGCAGACTAATAGGCAAGTGTCCACCAAACCGGGGCAACTCCAGCGCCACATGCCTTCTCGGACATGGGGCGAGCGAGACCGACCTACTCTACTTCAACGTCCATTGATCTTGAGCCATCATCGATCCCACCTACGGGTACTTAGACCCGGAGGAACCGACACACCTCAAGGGTCCATCTTCCTTATGAAGAGCAGCGTGAGATCTTCACAGGAATTGCGACTCTACAGTGCTTTGAAGTCCTCCAGTCCCAACGAAGCGCGGGGAACTGATGATGCCCATCTAAACCTACCACGACAGATCCCGGGCCCGTAGCGCCTCCGGTAACTGCTAATAGATTTGTACGCACAACGTGTTCCATAATAACAATAGGAAGTAGATAAATTTTACGACATCCGTCGAGAGAGTCGCCAATATCTACAAGTTAGGCCGATTGAAATATACGCACCCAGTAGTCGGGTGCATGGCCACTCAAAAGGGGTGATTGCAGTGGGATTGTTGGCATGGTTAGTGATAGGTGCGATCGTAGGTTGGTTGGCTGGCATAGCGATAAGAGGGAGAGGATCGGGGTTAGTGAGCAACGTGGTGATCGGGGTAATCGGCGCCTTCGTAGGTGGATGGGTCGCAGGTTATGTATTCAATGTTGCCGACCCGATTAGTGGTTTCAACCTTACTACCTTCGTCGTGGCCTTCGTGGGTGCTGTAGTGGTGTTATTTGCATCCAAGATGTTAAGGATCGGTTGACGAACTGCGCGCCGTTGGAAGACGGGAAATTGCTCGAAGGGGCGTCCATGACCGTGTCATTTCTCGCGTTTGCACTTATGGCAATCGCGCTCGATCTCCCTTATGGCTGGAGCCAGTGGCGAAGTCTTCCCGGCCGGCCGTAGGACCAGGCGAATCTTCCCCAACTTTGCTGAGATGGGGCTGGATTCTGTCACCCCTTTTCTAGCATCCGGGCTGATTTGAGCTTTCACGAGGGGCGGCGGATCACTGGCTTTTGGGACTGGACATGCCCGAGTTGAAGACTGGACCCGCGGAGAGTAAACAGATAGCTGATTGCGTATTGAGAGAGAAGGCCTATGGGGTGGAAATTGGTAATAGACTACAGGCTAGACACGGCGAATCTGCTCTCGGTTCACGATAAGCATCTAGTGCCGGCGCCTGGCATTAGGGTCCTCCAAGACGCTCGCGCTACTCATTTTGCCCAGCACGATCGGTTGCTATCGGATTTCCCAAGACACTGAAGTCGCAATCGGATCTTGGATTCTTACGCGACCCTCTCCAGCAACTGGGATCTACTCGCTACGATTGCTATCCTGGGAAACCGCGAAGGCACCGGCGGAACGATAATACCCGCAAGAAGGAGTCAGTGAGAGGAGCCGAGACGATGTTCGTTAGACTTCCATTCCTATCGATCTTGGTCTTCCTAATTCTACTGACGAGTTGCCAGACTGCAGGAATCTCGATGTATTCCCGCCAGCCACAAGAGGAATACACCGAGGTAACTTCGCAGGTTGCATTGGCAACAGATCCCGCAATGAATTTGCTCGGCAGGAGTCTTGATGATATTACACAATTGCTCGGAGATCCGGATGAACGGGGATATGACGATTGGCGGGGTCCACATTACCACATTACCTATCGACAAGAAGAAGGGATTATGCGCATCTTTTTCCCAGAGCAAATCGAGAACCGATTTGCAGACAGCATAGTCTTGGGGCCGGGACAACAAGTTCTGGGTGCAAGGGTAGGAATGCCCTTCGAAGAAATCGAGGCGTTGCTCGGATCTCCCGATTACGGTCCGGAACGCGGGATGGATGATCTGTATTACATGGATTACTATTTTGGGAACCTACTGGACGGCGGAATGCCCGAGGTATTCGTGAGTTTCTCGGCGCGGAGCCCGGATTCTCCCACTGATGAAGCCTTTATCAAACAAGAAATCCGGGATAGCCCGGTCCTCGAGTCCAACCTCAGGGCTGAGCCTGGTCAATGAGCCCGGCGAACTCAACGAGCTCCTCGACCTCGTAGATACTCAATTTCGCCATGAGGTTTTCCCTGTGTTTATCCACGGTCTTGGGACTTATACCCAGGATTTCCGCGATTGCCCCGCGGCCGAGGGGGTTGCTCACCAGGGCCAAGACCTCTTTTTCTCTGGGAGTAAGGGTGTTATAGGCTATCAAGCGCTTGCGATCGGTGATGTTGTCGAGGGTCATGAATACCTGAAACGGGCTGCTCTCACCGGGCCGAAATTGCGGCACTGCGTTGATGCTCAACCAAATGTGCCGGTCGCAATCTGGTTGGGATATCCCCATCACCACGTCCTTTATCGTTTCATGAGTGCGAAGGGCGACCATATAGGGGTGTTCCTCTTCGGGGAACCCAGATCCATCCGAGTGGACGACCTCGGGGAAGAGGTCTTTCCACTTCTTGCCCTTCATGCGCCGTAACGATACCCCCAGTATGCGCTCTGCCGATGGATTAGCTGAGATGATACTTCCATCGGGGCACTGGTATACAACACCTTGGGACATGCTTTCGAAAAGCGTTCGATATTGCCACTCACTGGCCTTTAGGGATTCTTCCGCCTCTCGTTGCGCCGTAACATCCATCAGGATGAGGCGACACTCCCGGCCGTCCTCGGAGACCACAGCCTCGATGTGTACGTAGGCGGTCCCGCTCCCCGTATCCGGCAATTCGATCACGACGGCGTCCCGGGATCGATCTTGGAATACTTCAGCCAGCAAAGATGCGACGGTGGGACGAGATTCAGCGCTGACGAAGCGAGGGAAAGGCTGTTCTATCAGTCGAGAGCGATCCGCCCCGAGCATACGGGCCCCGGTTAAGTTGATCTGTAGGATCCGACCATCCGGGGCTAGCATCAGATAGCCGACGGGAGCAAAATCGTAGAGGTCAGTGTACCTCCTGAGGTAGGACTCCAGTTCCGAGCGTGCATGTTGCAGCTCCTCGTTTTGGAGCTCCAGCTCTATCTGGTGCACTTCCAGCTCGTGAACTAGTCGCTGTAAATCCTCCGGAGTGGATGATTCGGACAGATCTCGCTGGCTTTCCTGCAGTCGTTTCTCTGCCCGGCGGCGAAGATCCTCTAAAGACTCATCTTTCCTCTTCATCCGGTGCCCTCCCCGATTTCCC
>PUNF01000169.1 GCA_003552525.1 Clostridia bacterium
TAGAATTTAGTGAACTAGATTTTGAAGATTATATTGGAAAATTGATGGACAAAGGATACGGAGCTGATGATCTTAATGAAATTCGCTTTATGATAAATTTTTATGAGGAGATCAGTGAATGGATCAAAGAAAGAGGATTTTCAATTGATGCTTTAAATAAATTTCAACAGGCTTTACTAGATAACCGGAAAAAAAGAAATGTAACTGCAATTAATTAGAAGGCGCCAGCCCTGGTTATATGAAGCAATAAAAAAACAGAAAGAATATGATATGAGGCTTTATGCCTACCCAGATGAAGAAAAAGTTAATAGTTTGATGGAGAACTTAGACAAATTTATTAGAAACAGCAAGATGGACCAACTAATAACTAGTGCTATTGCTTATGGTCAACTGGCGATGATCCACCCCTGGGCTTATGCTAATGGACGAGCAACTGGAGCCTTAATTCCGTTTTTATTTAACCAGCTTGGGCTAACTAGAGAAAGAAGCTTTTATTTAAGCGGCGCTTTTTGTAAAAACAAAAAAGAATACTTTAGTAAGCTGGTTAATCTTTTTCAAAAAGACGACTGGGAAGATTGGATAGGATATTTTTTGGGAAAGGTTTATAGACAGATTATAGCCGGGCAGAAAAAGGTTGACCACTTAATGGAGTATTGTCGTTATGTGAAGGCGGAGCAATTAAAAAAATAGCTTTTCCAGGCAAACTTTACTTTGTGTTGATAAAATGCTATGTCACCCGGTTTTTACAATTAAGGAAATAGATAAAAATTATGGTTTAAAAAAGGTTCAGTTTTTATTTATGTAAATTATTTGTTGGAAGCAGGGATCTTACTAAAAGATAATAGGAGAAGGAATGTAAATTTTATTTTTAAAGAAGTTTTTGAAATCATGGATTTTTGAGCTTAATGAAGATTTTCCATATAAAGTTTTGGCAGTTTTGGAAAAATAAACGGGCAGTTAGTATATGAAGGCGGTGTTAAAATGCCCAAAGGAAAATGGGTTGTTAACTTATTAACTCAACTTTCGCACCTTTGAATCCCTAATAAGTTCAGGTAAACAGAGGGAATTTGGTTAATAAAACTGTTGTATATCTTGCTGAAAGCTTTATCAGTTAACATTAGTTCTTTTTTCAGTGCTTTTTTCAAGATATCGAGGAAAATTAATATAGCTTCTGCGAATGAAATATCCTTTACCTCTTCGCAATATAGGAAAAATAAATTTCCGATTGTTCGCGAATCCGACTGTTCTCGAACCTCAAGCATTAACATGATATACCGCATGAAAACGATTGTTGTATGGCCTACCAGTTGGTCATAAGAGCGCCCCTGAAATTCTTTGGCTAATTTCAAATAAGACTTGGAAATTTTGAAGAAAACCTCAATATCCCATCGCTTACTGTAAATCCGAACTACTTCTTCATCAGAAAGGTCAATATCTGTTGTCAAGAGTGCAAGCCACTGCCTAGAGCGGTTTCTGTCTCTTACAAAAACAATTTTTGCAGGGACACCCCATCCTTCTTTTTTACTTCCAATGTCCACAATTACCGAAGCTAAAATTTTTGCTTTTCCTCGTCTTTTTTTCACTTGGCTGTAAAGCTCCTGGAGATTGAACTTCTTCCCCTGATAGAGGTAAAAAACTTTTGGCATTGCTTTGACCATGCATATGGTATCTATTCCCAAAGATTTCAATTTGGTTATAGTACCAGGAAAAGCAAACCAGCTATCAAATAAAACATAATCGGCGGCAACTCCAGTGTCCAGTGCTTGCCGAACTAGGTCAACTGCAACTTCAAGAGCGTTTTTCATGCTTTGCTGGCGTTGTTTAAAACCTACCGTTCGCTTATCAATTTCTTCATTGATATCTATGAGCCTATTCTTCTCTTTGGGCGAACTCAAAAGAGAGAAGAGGAGAGGAACAAAGCTATTTCCATTTGACCAACCCAGAGTTAACATTCGAAAACCTTTGACATACTTACCCGAAACATGATCTTTAATACGTGCTAATAGTTCTACCTTTTTACTACGATTACGGCTGTAGAGCGAGTCATCGATAATCAAAACTTTTTCCCTTTTTTCAGATGTTAGTGGATTTAGCTCATTATTAATTATCCTGGATCCAAGAAGTAGTAGAAGTTTTCTCCAGTTGTGCTTGGGCGAATTAAGCAGCCGGTAAACAGAATCTTTCTGGGGGCAGGAAGATAAGTGGCTATTCGTTTGGAGAAACTGGAAAAAGTTCTCTTGGGTAAAAACTAAGGTAAAAACGAATTTCAAAAGAGATAAACACGAATAACCTGCTTCTTTTTTAAAATTACTTCGATTTAATAGTGTTCCGAGGGAATGTGCTTTAAAAAATTTATTAATCCTGGAATTGAGCTGCAAACCAATGCGTTCTTGTGGTATACTTTTCATAAGGACACCCTTTCCTGGTGTGGTTTGGTGGTTACAGCTTAATTTTACCAGGATTTGGGTGTCCTTTCTATTCTTTTGAGCCAAAACTTTAGTATTCATCAGACTTTTTCTCTATTTTTATGGTGCGAAAGTTGAGTTATTAAAAGCCTTTAGTCAGAATGACCATAAGGCTGTCAAAAAAATTGCTGCCAAAATTGTTGAAGAAGAAGAAAAAAAATCCAATAATGTATTAGCCAATTCTATAAAGGAAATTATTGATCAGATAAATTTTTCAGAAAAAGAAATAGACACTGGCGAGAGTTATTTTAATAGCTTGCCCAGAGATGAACAAGCCGGGGCAGATTTAGTTACAATAAAAAAACCAAAATACTATTTGGAAGAAGTTATCCTTTCTGAGGAAAACAAATCTTTATTAATGAGTTTATTGTTGGAGCACAAAAATCAAAATACCTTAAGAGATTATTTTCTTTCACCCAAAAGAAAGTTGCTTTTTTGTGGGCCTCCGGGTTGCGGAAAGACAATGACGGCACATGCTCTAGCCCAGGAAATGGGCTTGCCTCTCTTATATGTCCGGATGGATTCTCTGATTTCTTCTTATTTAGGAGATACGGCTACGAACCTGAGAGAGATATTTAAGTATGCTGAAAAAGGCCGTTGGGTTATTTTCTTTGATGAATTTGATGCTATTGGAAAAAGCCGTGATGATGAACATGAGCATGGTGAACTTAAAAGGGCTGTAAATACCCTTTTGCAAATTCTAGATAATGTTAA
>PUNF01000066.1 GCA_003552525.1 Clostridia bacterium
AAACGAGGCCTCCATCCTCCTGCAGCTGCTCGCTGAGCTTGAGGGAGGAGATGGCACACTGGAGGTGGGGGCTGCTTGGTCCTGGCCTGCATTCCAGCACCAGCGCCATCTCCTGCTTTGTAATCCACAATCCTTGATTTGGTGGAGCTACGACTCCTGCTGGTAGCGTGCCCAGCTTTGCATGACACCCGCTCCTCCTTGCAGGCCTCCTGGGTGGGGGACGACCCTTGCGGGGGCAACTGGGCGCGCGTGACGTGTGAGCAGGGCAGGGAGGGGCTGCAGGTGGTGGGCCTGGACCTCTCGCTCCTGGAGTTCAAGGGGCCGCTGCCTGAGACGCTTGGCCACATTGAGCTCATCAAGAGCATCAGGCTGGATGGCAACGAGTGAGTGGCCCTCTGTATCCTGCCTTTTGGATTGGGAGGGGTCAAGCCATGTGCGGCGCCCTCTGCTCTTTGCACTCGCCAGGTTCGAGTTGCTTGGCGGCAGATTGCGTTGGGCTGGCGCCTGCACATGACATTTGTCATTGAAGGCGTGGGATCCAGCACCAAGGAGGATGGCCGCTGCCAACGCAGCTAGATCCAGTCTCTTGCGCCCTCTCCCCTCCGTGCAGGTTCAATGGCACCCTGCCCTCTTCCTGGTTCAACCTGCCCTTCCTTGAGGTGGGAGGCGGTGGTGGTGGTAGCTTGTGTGATGCAAGCACCGTGTGTACTCCCAATCGTCAAGGTGCAAGCACTTCATCCTCCATCTGCACCCCCCCGAAGTCTCAGCCTCCTCTCAATACTGTGTTGGCATCAGGGCAGGGGCAGCTGCGGCCTGGACCTGCTCCTTCATGCATTTTCACTATCCAGGCGCTGTGCAAGCACACACACACACACACACACCACTGTCCACTTCCTTAGGTGCTGGACCTAGGCGTGAACCGGCTTTCCGGCCCCATCCCTGCGTCCTGGCCTGGCGCCATGGGCCGCCTTGGGCCAGGGCTGCGCAGCGTCCAGCTTGACTTCAACCCCCGCATGTGCGGCCCCATCCCACCTGAGTGGGCGCCTGGTGCTCCTGCTGCCGTGGGCTTCCTCAACACAAATAAGACTGGCTTGGGTGGTCCGTGCCCCTTGCCGTTAGAGGAAGCGGACAACAACGACCCCCTCAGTACCAACACCACCCCCATACTGCGCGTCACCATTGTCTGGCCGGGAGGTGCGCATGGATGGCATGTGTGATTAGTGTGTGCTTGCCTGGCTGCAGTAGTGGCTCCCTGTGGCTGTGGTCTAGCGCTGTCAAGGCGGTGCACTCCCACCTGCCTGCAAGAAGCCCCTGCAGGTATCATCCTGGCCATGCCACCCACCTGACTGGTGGCAAAAAGCAAAGCCCACTCAGCCAATACCCCTACCCCTGTGTGCTCAGGGGACCTGGCGGCCCTAAGGGCCAACGACCTGGAGGAGCAAAGGTTCCGGCTTCGCTACCGACAAGGCCTTGCTGCTGCTGCAGGGGTGCCCTTGGGTGGCGTGGGGATTAGGAGGTGGGCGCACAGGCACTAGGGAGGCAAAATAACAAAATGCAGACAATTATTATGGCGAGCAAACCAAGCCACGTTTGATTCCATTGCATTGCTGCATAGGGTCCAGTGGTGCAATGGAGCAGGTGCTTGAAGCCACCTCTCCATGGCCTGGTTGCCGTGCTCGCTCCTTCACTCAGCTGATCCCATGCACCCACCCACACCCGCAGTATGGAATCCGGGTCAATCATCATCAACACGGAGGTCACATACAAGTGAGCTGCCGGCTCAGTCATTGAGTGGAAGGTGCTGCATGCACTGCACACGCTGCCTGCAGCAGGCCTTGTTTGCCTCCCTCACCCTGCAAGCCTTGCCTCTCATATGCCCTAGTCTGCAGAGCACAATTCCTGCACACAGCCCACTGCTGCTGCCCGCTGGGAGAGGGCATGCAGTCATGCATGAAGCCTGTGTACCTTCCTGCACCCTCCAGGGGAACGGACAGGGTGGTCCTCGCTCGTTTCCTGGCTTTGTGTCGTTCGAATGTGCTGGACGTCACGAGCTTCTACTCAGCAGACCCCTCGCTGGTTTCCACGTACGGCCCCCAGCCGTTTATCCAGAGCATGAGCTTGGAATACATTGTGGGTGGCATGGTTGGCACTCTGCCTGGGCTGCCTCAGGCAGCCCCCATGAGCACCACCTGCAAGCGTGCAACTCATGCTGCGCCACCACGTCTGACCCCTCCTGGCTCCTTGTGCATTCCACTCACACACTTGGCTCACACACTCCAATCCCCTGCAGCAAACCACCTCGTCCACGGGCCTCCTGTGCACCCCACGCCCACCGTCATCTGTGTACGCCCCTGCACGCGCACGCCTGATCCCACCAGACCCTGCAGTGCCCCAGGGCTTCCGCATCATCATCCAGTTCGAGGCACCCTTTGCCCTGCTCACTGACTGCGGCTCCAGCTATGACTGGTGTGTTTGCCCCGGCTAAGTCCCTCGTAGCAGCACAAAAGAATGCCCCATTTGCAGCGCACGTTTCTACAGCGCACGTTTCTGAGCAGAGGGGTCGAACCTTTAAGCACTTGCCACACCAAGAACTTTGCATACACGCCTGCACCTGCAGCATGCGCACACAGCTCACTCTTGATCCAAGCACAACCACCTGCACATGCATGGAGGCAAACATGTGTGCAAAAGCCCTTGCCCATTATGAAGCCCTTGGCTCCCTCCCTCCACCCCTGCACGCTGCAGCCTCCTTGGCCTCAGTGGCCCACGGGTGTCAATTGTGGCCGGCAGCGCTGAGCAGCTGACAGCTGACAGTACTCTGTTTTCGGTGAGTAGCAGTGGCTAGGGCCCCTCTGCCAGAGGCAAGCAGGTCTGTCTGGCTGCAGCCAGGACTGATTAAGGATCGACCAGCCAGGACTGTGCAACGGTGTGGGCACCCTCCCTGATGTTTGGCCGTCAGCACCTGCTTTGCACCTCAGCCCACCAAACATAGCAGGAACAGCAGCAGCAGCAGCAGCAGCAGCAGCAGCAGCAGCAGCAGCAGTAGCAGTAGTAGCATAGGACCTCTCTTCTTAGGGCTACCCATCATAATGGAGCCTCCTGCCACCCTTGCCCCATGTACGCAGCTCCTTGTCCGCATCACTCAGTTGGGGACAATCGAGA
>PUNF01000102.1 GCA_003552525.1 Clostridia bacterium
CCGTCCCTTCGGCCACGAACGCTTCGTCCACGTTGTACACGGCCGTCTCACCGATGCCATGCTCCATCGTTTCGAGGTGCTCCGCGAGATCTGCACGCCATGATTCTGCCAGGCGCTGCCATGTTGCCGGTGTCACGCGTCGTTCCGTCTGTTCGACCGCATCAAGACAGTCTTCCGTCCCTGGTTGCGTGACAAGGTACCCGTTCCGGCCGCTCGGTCCGCTCACGCCTTGTTCAACGAACACCACGCCGACCGGGTCAGTATACTCGACCGCGGCCCCGTGTAACCGGTGATCGAGATCGAATTTCGACCCGATCCGACACCACGCAGCGTCATCACACTGCCGGCACACGTCGTGACACTCCTGTGGGCGCAACGCCCCGTCACGCGGCGGCTCCCAGCACAACTTCGGTGCGTGCGTTGCTGCGCCACGTTCAGCAACGTAGAACACCGGGAGGTGATACGGTCCCGTGTCACGACCGTCGGCGTCCGGCTCATCTGCTGGTGGGAACGTCACGGTATCGACCCGGTGGGGGCCGAGCGCGAGCGATCCGTCGCCCGCATCAATCGTTCGCCCACCGACCCAGTCCCAGTTACGGGTTACCCCGGCCGCCAATTCCGACTGAACGCGCTCGTACTCCCGAATGAGCGACTGCGCGATCGACGACGGTGCGTTCGACGGCGCGTTCTCACGCCACCACGCGACGACCGCGCCGGGGTCGCTGAACGCGTTCAAATCAGCCTGCCGGTCCGGGGCGAGCTCTTCGATCAGCACGCGGATCGCGTCTCGATACCGGTTTGTCACGTGCTGTTCACGAAGAACGCGCGGCACGCGCCCGAAGCGACTCGTCGGATTCGACTGCCGGCCGTCCGGGATCCGATCTCGGTCGATCTCGTCACCGTCTCGGTTGAACAGGTACTGGTAGAAGTAGTACTTCAGTTCACACTGTGCGTACAGATCAACTTCAAACGACCGCACCGGGTCACCCGTCACTGCTTCTCGGTCGATGTCCGGCGAGAACGCGGCGTCCGCTTCGCCAACGCCAACGCGGAACGTCGGCGTGGTTAACCTGTCAACCCGCGGGCGGATCGTCCCGTGGAACGCCTCGCCGTCCGTCCACAACGCCAGTCGCATGAACGCGACCGGCGAGATAGACGGGCCGGACACGTGACCCGCGTCCGCCGCATGAAACGCGTACGCTCGCAACCGATCCCGCCCAGCCAACTCACTCCACGCCGACACCGCACCGTGCTTCGCTACCGAATCATCCGAGGTGACCATCCCTGCGGTACCGCCGGCAGCTCCACGCACCGTCGGTAACCAGTCATCAACGGCGATCCGGGACACGTACGGGTCTTCCGTTGCGTCCGGATCGAGGTAATCGACGAACGACGACCACGCCACCGGATCCGACGCCGAATCGAGATAATTGTGCAGCAACGTCACCGACTCAGCACTCACACCCGCCGCTGCCTCGTACAAATCGAGGTCTTGGCCATACTGGCTCTGCCGACTCTCATAAAACACGTACGGATCCACGTCTTCCGTCGTTTCACCGTCACCTCCGTGTGCCACGTCGTACACCGCGTCGAACAAGTCTTCATGCAGGAACGTCGGTGGTGTGAACGATTGCGGGAACGTCTCCGCGGACAACCCGAGCACGAACACGTGCGGAGCATCGAGGAAGTACGTGTTACCGGCGTCCACCACTCGTACCGCGCTCGCGTCCGCGTTCCGCGTCCCGATCGACTCACCACCCATCACGTCACCGACCGCCCGCGCAGCAAGCTCCCACCCACTCCCAGCATCAGTAGGGGTCAACTGCCCCGATCGGTCCACGTACGCCCTGACTCGCCCAGCCTGATCCTGTACGCGTTCCGCGTAATGACTCTCGTGTTTCGCCGACAAGTCCGAGCGGCTCGGATCCACCATCGGGCCAACCGGGCTCTGCACGTCGGCCCCCACCGTCTGCTCAATGTGCCGCCCTAACAGTCGCTGAATCCACTCACTCAACCACGCTCCGTCAGATACCGACCGGTCAGCTTCCTCTTGAATCCACGCTAGGTACACCGACGCGATCTCCCACTCACGCCCCGACCGGTCACCCGCGAACTCCGCCCACTCCGACACGCTTCGCGGCCCAGACGCCTCTTCGGCCGCCGCGAACTCCTCTTCAAGCCGCAGAAACTCCGCCTGCGGCACCGGCCACGACCCCACGTCCGTACCCGGGACACACAACCCGAGCCGCAACGGATCGATCACCGCTTCATACCCGACTGACGCGTCCGGCCTTTCCGACACCGACGCGATCAGATCGATCGTCGCCTTCACGAACCGGTACGCCGGCACGTTCCCCATCGGCACCCGCGTCTCCACGTGATACGGGAACTCATTCGTCGTGAACACGTCCTCGACCACCGACCGATACGCACCAGCATCACGCGCCACCACGACCACATCCTCCGGTACCACGCCATCCGCGAACAACTCCCGTAACCGCGCCGCCACCGCCTCCACCTCACGCCGATGATCCGGGGCCTCAACCAACTCCACGCCACCCACCGGCTCCTCACTCTCAAACTCATTTTGCGCCACCGCCAACACGTCGTCAACGACCTCGCTCACCGCCGACCGTCCCGCCGTACCCTCAGTGACATCCACCCCGACGGCCCGTAACCGCGATACCAGATCCGTTCGCGTCCCCGACCGACCAAACACGTTCACCGTCGGCCCACCCGAAAGATCGTCTAGCGCCGCGAGCAACCGCGTCGTCGGGTTATCAAACACGTTCACCGTCGCCACACCGACCCACTCAACCGCCGGAAACACCGCCTCCCACTCACCAGCAAGCCGCTCACTCGCAGCCGCAACCAAATGACTCCGCGACAAATACACGTGCGCAGGCACCTCCCCCATCCGCGCACGTAACGCCGTGTGAATCTCCGCAAACGCCGCCAACCCCTGTGACGATTTCCACGCCGCGAACGGATCCGACAGTCCTGCAGCGACCGCCTTCAACGACTCGTGACCCCGGTACGCTTCAGATGGCGCTCCGACGTTCGACGCCCGGAAATACGCTTCAAGCTCCGATGACAAGCGCGCATACGCGTCCTCATCCCATTCGACCCGATCGACGAACCGCTCAAG
>PUNF01000076.1 GCA_003552525.1 Clostridia bacterium
AGGGACACCCGCTCGATGCGTTGAAGAACCGAGGCTGCGCCAGGGGAGAACATCGCTCCCCAGTGTGCAAGGGCGTAATATAGCCCGCGCGGGTGCATGTCGAGGTTGATCCCGGCTGTCGATGCACTGAGACTATCCTCGAGGCGCGTTTTACGGTCGTCGTCGAGGCGATATGCGATGTAGGCGGCATCCATGAAGCCGGGATCAGCGTCCCGTTCTCCCAGCCGTTCGGTGAGGAGATGTGTATCCAGCCCGAGCGGTTGTTGGCCGGCGAGTAGAATATTCCTCTCTCCGGGTATGATGGTCGAATATGGGTATGCCTGCTGCAGGCTCGCGGCTATGCTTGCATTGAGATCGATTAAGCCGGGGTGCATCTGCGCAGGCGCACCATCGATTGAGAGGGCCAGGATACCGTCCTGTTGCAGCCTGCTTCGCGTCGACGCGAAAAACTCGCTCGTGAAAAGCCGGTTGGATTGCAGCGTGGTTGGGTCGATGAATCCCACGATGATGAGGTCAAAAGTCGCCTTTTCTCGGCTCACGTACATGCGTGCGTCCTGGTGTTCAATATGCAGTCTTTCATCGGATAGCTCATCCTCGAGAACAGTGCATTCCATTCCGGAAAGGATCCCGGGGAGATCCGGGTCCACATCCACGTACACCAATTGATCGATCGGGTGTGCCAAAATCGCCCGCGCCATTCCACCCAGGCCGCCTGTCAGCAAGAGGACACGAGCGGGGTCGGGATGGGCCGACATGGCGATATGGGCAAAATCCTCCGCCTGCGTGGTATCCGGGTTGGGTGCAGTAAGGGTTGGTTCCCCGTCGTAATATACGGTTTTCTCGCCCAAGTGCTGCAGCACCGTGATATTCCCATACGGTGTATCCTTGCTTTCCAGTACCGTTCCGCGCGTCCATCGCAGCTGATTCGAAATGCCGGTCATTGCAGTGGCTACCTGAGGTACGGTGAATAGCAGCAGCAATACGATGCCGACGAGGAGCATATACGCTTTGCGGGGTGCACCGTTACGTCGGGGCGAAAGGGATGCGTAAACGAGCAGACTCGCCGCCAGGTGTCCCAGTGCGATGGCGAGGACGACCTCCATCTTTTCGACGCGGGCAGAAAATGCCAAGGTGAGCAAAACCCCACCGAGCAAGGTGCCCAGTGTTTCGTACAGATAGGTATATCCGATGGCTCGTTTGATATGGAGCTCCTCAAGTACCCTGCACGCGGCAGGAAAAGTAGCACCGTGCACGATGCTAACGGGAGCGGTGATGACCAGGGAAGACAGCGCGAGTACGGCGAGATTCACGCTTTCCCCCGGGCCAATACCAAACAGCAGTCGCGGGCCCGGGTGGGCTAAGATGGCCGTGAGGGGAAGCAGGATGGAAAACGCCATGAGTAGCCGCACGTAACGCGGGACGGTGGTGGTGTCGCGGGATGGGCGTTCCCCGAGGTACGCACCGATGGCTTCCAGCAGGAGCCAGTTCGCGAGGACGACCCCCATGGTCAACTCGTTACCGCCGCCGGCCAAGATAAACTCCCGTACGAGCAACACCTGGGCCATGATCCCCCCGGCACCGACGATGCCGATGACCGGCGCGATGGCCAATGTCCGCAGACGAGGACTCAACGCCATCTGCCCGGTATTTTGCGACCGCAATCGGGGCAGCCGCCATTGTCGATCCGGTATTCTCGCACGGTGAAGTGATGCCGCTCGATCAGTACTGCATCACACTCGGGGCAGAACGTCGAGTTTTTGCGGTGGCCCGGGACATTCCCTATGACGACGAACTCCAATCCTTCTTCGCGTGCGATGTCGTATGCCATCTCGAGGGTTTCGATCGGTGTCGGTTTGAGCGTTGACAGCCGATAGGCGGGCGTGAAGCGGTTAAAATGGACGGGTACTTCCGGACCGAGGTGCTCGCGTATCCAGCGGCACATGGCACGGATATCCTCGGGTGAATCATTGAGGGTCGGGATCACGAGGTTTACGATCTCCAACCAGACGCCTTCTTCATATATGATTTCCAGGGTTCTGAGCACTGGGTCGAGGCGTCCCTCCGTGACTTCCCGGTAGAACGAATCATCGAACGCCTTGAGGTCGATGGTTGCGGCGTCGGTGTATTGCAATAATGCGCGCAGGGGTTCGGGGTTCATCGAACCATTGGAGTGAAAGATCACGTTGAGGCCCGCATCCTGCGCCAGTTTCGCGGTATCATACGCGTACTCATAAAAGGCCGTCGGTTCGTTGTAGGTAAACGAGATGGAGGGAATATCGGCGTCTTGGGCCTCTCGAATGATTGCTTCGGGGGGCTTGACCAGGGTGCGACCCACGGTATCGATGTCGCGTTGGGAGAGCGTCCAGTTGTGGCAGAATCGACAGCGAAAGTTGCAGCCCGCGGTGCCGATACAAAGGATCCGCGTTCCCGGTAGGAAGTGGTGCTGCGGTTCTTTCTCCACCGGGTCGATCTGCACGGCAGATGGCCGCCCATAGACGACGTTGTAGAGGGCACCGGCGATATTTTTCCGATTGCGGCAAAAGCCCACTTCTCCCTCCTGGAGGATGCACTCGCGGAAGCAAATGCCGCATTGGACGGCCCCATTTTCGAGCTCCTGGTAAAACATTGTCTCCTGGTACACATCCTCAATGATTGCCTCATCGGCTGCATGCGCGTGATAGGCGGCGATTCCGGCGGCGACGAAGAACAAGCAGGCAATTGCCAGCGCCCTGCGGTCCACATCCAAGGGAACACACCCCCGTCCCCAGCATCGAGTTTTTGATCCGTTATCGGAAGACCGCAATATCGACAGTCGATGTCCTAGTTTGGTATCCATTACGTTCTACGTTGGACGATGTGACTCCTCGTTCATGGCGAATTCGGTGTAGACTAGAAGCGGATTTCATCCAGGGGTGACCCGGGCAATGCGCACGATCGCGTTCATTTTCGATGGAGGTAACGGATGTGGGTATAAGGAGGCATAACATGGCCGAAGAAGCGAAAGGATCGGGCGGTGGAGACCTGAACCGGCAGCTGGCATCCTATCGCAACGAGTTTCCCGTGCTAGAACAGAAGTTATATCTAAACAGTTGTTCGCTGGGAGCGGTCCCCGCTCGCGGGCTCCGGGCCCTCGATAGTTTTGGCA
>PUNF01000060.1 GCA_003552525.1 Clostridia bacterium
CAACCCAGGGAACTCAGGAGATCAAGGAAACTCAGACAACCCAGGGAACTCAGGAGATCAAGGAAACTCAGACAACCCAGGGAACTCAGGACGCAGAACTCGTGGTAGCGACACGTCACCCGATGAAGGCAGTATTAGCGATGATCTTCAAAAGGAGATCGATGATCTTCAAGACCAAGTAGACAACGCTAAAGAAAAATACGAAAGTAAAGCCGCTGAAATCGAGGAAATCGAGACCGGCAAGTGGGAAGATGAAATGTCCTCGAAAATCGAGGATAAACGAGAGACAAGAGATGCTGTTGCCCGAGATATCAGCGACCTCGAGGACGACAAAGAAAGCGTTGAATCCGATATTAGCCGCCTCGAGGATGAAAAACAAGCCGCTGAAAACGAACTTGATGAGCTGCAAACTGAGCTTGACGATACAAACGAAAACATAGCTGACAAAGAAGCTGAAATAGATCGAGTTGAAGATGACATAGACGACCTCGAGGACGAACTTGAGGGACTCGAAGCCGACCAAAACGGCCTCGAGGAGGAACTCGAGCGTCTCAAAACTGAACACGACGACCTCACCAGCGGCCACGACGATCTTGAAGACGAACGCGAGAGTCTTGCGGCCAGGCAAGGCAGCCTCGAGGCGGAACTCGAGAGTCTCAAAACCGAACGGGACAGTCTTGCGGGCGACCGCGACAGCTTGGAAGCCGAACAAGAAAGCCTTGAGGCAGAACTCGAGAGTCTGCAAGCCGACCAGGATAGTCTGCAAGCCGACCGCGAGAGTCTGGAAACCCAACAGGACGAGCTTGAACAAGAACTTGCGGGCCTCGAAGATGATCTCGAACGTCTTGAAGACGAACGGGATTCTCTTGAGGCCGAACAGGATGACCTCGAATCCGAACTCGAGAGTCTGGAAACCGAACTTGAGAGTCTGGAAACCCAACAGGACGACCTCGAAGCCGAACAGGGCGAGCTTGAGGCCGAACTCGAGAGTCTCGAAGACGAACAAAGCGATCTCAGAGCCGAACGTGATAATCTCGAAGAGATACGTGAAGCGTTCAATCAGGACTCAAACTGGACGAGTTCTGGGTCTGGTTCTAATCGCGTTCGATCTACGGAGTTGAATGACGAAGCAGCCATTCGGTTGACACACAGTGCTCCAAATAGTTTTAATCGCACGCTCACATATAAGTACGAAACAATAGCCCCGACTAGCACGACGCTGTCTGTCGATTGGGAGTACTCTGGAAGTGCCTCGCGGTGGTGGAGCAGTGGAACAATTGATCTCGAGGGATACATCGAGACCAGTGACAGCCGGATAGATTTATTTGATACTGACAAAAGCGGGTCTTTTGCGATCGATGGAAACGATCAACTGGATGTTTCTGAAGGCGACACTGTAACAGTTGTTATACGCGGATCCGCTGATGGTAACCAGATGTCTGGGGACTTTGTGGCTAGGTTTGTCCCAGACCAGCCATCCCAACAAGAAATCGACGACCTCGAATCTCAGATATTCAATATAGACGAAGATATTAGCGACATCAACGGTGATATTGACGATCTTGCAGATCAAATCGAGGAGACTACCGAATCGATTAGCGACATTGAATCAGACATCGAACAGAAAGAAGTCGAACTCGAGGAAACTATCGAATCTACTAGTGGCATTGAATCAGATATCACAGAGAAGAAAGCAGAAATTGACGATACTGAGACAGAGATCGATGCAACTGAAGATTCTATAGACCAACTAGAGGATCGTCGTGACGATTCAGAAGGTTCTATCGCAGAACTGGAATCTGAGATTGACGACACCAGCGCCGCTATCGATGATCTTGAGTCTTCTATTGCGGAGACCCAGGCGACTATATCTGACCTAGAGGACGAACTCGACAGTCTCGACAGTGAGATTGCGAGCCTTGAAGATGAAATCACGAGCTCTGAAGACACCGTTGCGGATCTCGAAAATACCATTACGGAGCTTGAAAACGACCGCGAGCGTCTCGCAGACGACCGCGAGCGCCTGGAAGACGAAATTGAGAGTCTTGCGGACGATCGCGAGCGCCTCGAGGATGAACTCGAGAGCCTTGCGGACAATCGCGAGCGCCTCGAGGATGCTATTGAGACTCTTGAGGACGATATTGCAGATCTCGAGAATGACATTGCAGATCTCAAAAAAGAAAAAACTGACTTAGAGTCTGCTATCGATGACAAACAACAAAGAGTTGATGAGTATAACGAAGTGATTGAAACACTCCAAAATAACATCGCCGAACAGGACTCGAAACTCAATGAACTCCTCGAAGAACACGATGAAAAAGAACGGGAGTACAGAGCACTACGGAGTGAACTCGAAGAAATTAATCAACAAACACTCGAGACCTTCGGTAGAAGCGGTCGCCGGGAGACAGCACGCACAGAGGCCTCTCCAGAAGACTCTGATGACACACAGCTAGAACTCGAGATCAATGCCATCCTCGGGGCAGGCATTGCATTTGGCAAACAGTTCGGAGTGACGAACTTGAGTCCTGAGGACGAAGGAGTAGAAGTCCGTTAAGAGGAGTTTCTCGCGCAGCGTTTTACCCGCAAACGAGACAGTCTGTTAAAACTGTACAAAAAGTATTATATACTGGTGCATTGTTAGGTTATATTGGAATAATAATGATGGGGAAATCACCTAGTGAAAAACTAAAATCGTTACTCAGTGCTGACCGTGGTGTCTCACCAGTCATTGCGGTAGCACTGTTGATTCTGATTGCCATCGGATTTGCAGTGGCAATTCAGGGTGTTGGTGGGGACATTGTTGATGGCGTCCAACAACCGCCGGAAGCAAATATTGACGGAAATCCACAAGATGGTGAGATTATATTGACTGTCGAAAGCGTTGATAACGCTGACGAACTGGAAGTACGGACAGATGCTGACAATGGTCCAGACGAGCCCGATTTAGACACGGAATCAGGTGCAACAACTACTGTGGACTTTGACGATGCTGATACTCAAATAACGGTTGTTGCAATAAACCGTCCTGACGACGAACGCGTCGTTTACACATACGAATTGCCGGATGCTGACGACGAGTAGTAACACACCGTAACCAGTTACCACGCATACATGTAGGTGTCTGTGGTGTGGTTGCTA
>PUNF01000191.1 GCA_003552525.1 Clostridia bacterium
GCTCTCGAGCGTCACTTCTTTACCCAGGGCCCGGTCGACGTGGATGCGGATTCCCCCCATGCGATCGAGGTGCGCGATTTCGCGATCCAGGACCGCCTCGGGAAGTCGATAATCGGGGATTCCATAGCGCAGCATGCCCCCGGGCTTCGGCATTCGTTCGAAAACATCCGATGCGATGCCCTCGAGCCTCAGGAAATATGCCGTGCCTAGCCCCGCTGGCCCCGCGCCCTTAATGGCGACCTTTTCACCGGCAAGTGGCGGACATTCCTCCAGGTAATCTTCGTAGTGAAGATCCGCAGAGAGGCGCTTGAAGTCGTTGATGGCCACGGGCTTGTCCATCACGCTCCGGCGACAATCCTTCTCGCAAAACCGTGGACATACGCGGCCGATGCTCAAAGGGAACGGCACGCGCTGCTTCACGAGCTGAAGGGATCGCATGAGGTTCCCTTCACGCCCTGCACGTACATACTCCTCGACCGGTGCGTGCGCGGGGCACGCCAGGGTGCACGGGGCCTCGCAATCCCCGAGGTGTTCCGATAGGAGAAGCTCCAGGGCAGTCCGGCGCATATCGCGTACTTCTTCGGTATCATGGGCAATCTTCATCCCATCCTCCACCGGCGCGGCACAGGAGGGCAGCCATCGACCGGACTCCACCTCCTTGACCACGCACAGAAAGCATGAAGTGCTGTGGCTGACGCGGTGGTCCTTGCAGAGCGAGGGGATTTCGATCCCGTGATCTCCGGCCGCGTCCTTGATCGTCTGTCCAGCGTTCACGCGTAATTCGCATCCGTCTATGCAAATCCGTACCGAGGCCATTCAATCAGTCCCCCCACTGACCCGCGAAACAGCCTCCACGGGACAGATCTCTATACAACTATTGCATCGTGTGCAAACGGAGTTATCCACTTCGAATTCTTCGGAGATGGCATCGACCGGGCAAACCCGGATGCAGGCGCCACACTCAATGCAGGGTTCGGAATCGATGATGACATCGACAAGGGGGTCGCATTCGAGTGCCGGACATACGCCGTCCCGCACGTGGGCGAGGTATTCATCGCGGAAGAATCGAAGCGTTGAAAGGATCGGCCCCGGGGCGGTTTGTCCTAGCCCACAAAGCGATCCACGGATCACCTTGGTGCCGAGATCCTCGAGCCTCTCGAGATCTTCCTCCGTCCCATTGCCCGTGACGATGGCGTCCATGTATTCGAGCATCCGCGTGGTGCCAACCCTGCAGAAGACGCATTTGCCACAGCTTTCTTTGGTGGTGAAGTCCAAAAAATACCGTGCCGTCTTCACCATGCAGCGGTGCTGCCCGATGGCAATCAAACCACCGGAACCCATGATCGCACCGAGTGCGCCCAGGGAATCATAATCGATGCTCGCATCAAAGTGTTCCGCAGGAATGCATCCGCCGCTTGGGCCACCGATCTGAATCGCTTTGACGGATCCCTCGCGCGCTCCCCCGATCCGGTGCACGACATCGTGGATCGTCAGCCCCATAGGGACCTCGACCAGTCCCGGGTATTCCAGGTCACCGGCGAGGGCGAATAGCTTGGTGCCGGTACTGTCATCGACACCGACATCCGCGAATCGCTCGGCCCCCCGCCGAAGGATCAGCGGCACATTGGCGAACGTCTCCACATTGTTGATCATGGACGGGAAACCCTTGTAGCCCTCCTCGGTCGGGTAGGGCGGGCGAAAGCGGGGTGTCCCGCGCTTGCCTTCGAGCGAGTGAATCAGGGCGGTTTCTTCGCCGCATACGAAGGCACCCGCACCCTCCTTCACGCGCATCGGTACGCGGCGTCCCCCGAGGATGTTGAGTTGCGCCGTTTCGATTTGGTCGATCGCAACTTGCAGGTGTTTTACCGCGAGCGGATATTCGGCACGGCAATAGATATATGCTTCTGTCGCCCCGGTCGCGTGTGCGGCGATTAACATCCCCTCGAGCATCTGGTGCGGAAGGGACTCCATCAGACTGCGGTCCATAAATGCGCCCGGATCCCCTTCGTCCGCGTTGCATATGAGGACCTTGTGACGGGCCTCCTGGGCCGCCATGAGCGCCCATTTCACCCCGGTCGGAAAACCGCCGCCCCCGCGTCCCCGAAGGCCGGAGGCGCGTATCATTTCCACCACTTGATCCGGATCCATCTCCAGTGCCCGAAGTAAACCCTCGTACCCGCCATTGGCGCGGTACTCCGGTAAAGACACCGGGACAATCTGCCCGGCAAGTGCCGTTACGTGTAACGACTCGCACTGATGCCGCTCGCCCGGGGGGGCAAATTGCACCGACGGATCGAGGGCGAGTACCCTCTGTACATACGGGGTCGTCGGCTCCACGGAGTGAAAGAATACGCTTCCGTCGCTCGTCTCGATTTCAACGAGCGGTTCCGCATAACAGTGTCCAATGCAACCCACGTCCACGACCTCGTGTTCTGGAGCAAGCGCGGCGATCAAGTCACGGACCTCACTGGCACCCGCTGCGATTCCACAGCTCGCCATACCCACTTTGATCCGTCCAATCATGCGTCTTCCTCCCGTCGCGCGTACGTACGCAGGACGCGCAGGAGTTTGTTGCGATCCAGGTTCCCGTACGCCTTCCCGTTTATGCTGAGCACGGGTGCCAGACTGCAGCAACCCAGGCACGCGACGGCCTCAAGCGAGAATAACCCCTCGCTATCCGTCTCTCCAGGGGCAAGTCCCAAGTGATCCCGCGCCCAGTTTAGGACCTGTGTAGATCCCTTAATGTGACAGGCCGTTCCGTCACAGACCGCCACCTTGTACTTCCCGGGCTTGACGCGCTTGAACTGGGTATAGAACGAGACGACACCCTCGACTTCGATCGGCGGCATTTGGAACTGGTCAGCGACCTCGCGGATCGCGTCGTCGGATATATAGCCTTCCTCGCGTTGCCGCTCCTGCAAGGAGAAAATTAGGTTTGATCGGTCCATCGATCCCTTTGCTTGTATAGACAATGAGCAAGCCTCCCACTCGTTTCGCATCGCGCCCGATCCTCGTGCGGGCCGATACCTCATTCTCGTTTTCGACGTCACCTCTTATACGTTACCACTAACGGCGTCATCCAACCCAGATCGCGCATAACATCCGATTAAAGCGGGTTGTGCAACCGTATTAA
>PUNF01000024.1 GCA_003552525.1 Clostridia bacterium
AGCATCCGACTCAATATATACCGGATACAATACCGTCCGTTGCTCTTGTGCTATACTTTGGAGCTTGTTAGCGATATTAGTATCAGATACCGCATGTGGATTATCTAAATTATATTGCTCTGATATTTGACTCTCTTCTAAATAATATATTGGAGAGACGAAACGAGCATCATTTGGTATCTTGTCGTCAATATGTCTAAGTTCAGGCTCTTGTGTGGCGTCTGATTTAGCATACCGAACGAATCGACTATAAGTATTTTTAGAGGCTATACTACTCGTAGAACCCATCGTATGACCGACAGGTTTATTAGTAAACGTCCCGTTAGGTTTAGTTGTAGACATTAATTATCTTTTCTCCCGGTTGTGTTGGTACCACAACCGACTTTTGCTATAGTATCGTGAGATACTTCAAACCGAATTTAGATTTGGGCTGATATATCATTTAGTAGTAAGGTACCAAAGTATTTAAATAACAGTTTACCGGATGTTATTTCCTAAACATACCGGCAAATGTTACTTGTTTAATGTAAGTACCTTAGATTTACCTCCGGTTCAAATTCATCCAAATCAATCAAAACATCAATATCCCCGTCAGAATTTATTGAGTAAGCGATTAGTTCAGTATCGGATAGGAGATCTTTCTGAATCTCTTGAACATGGGTTGGATCTACTGTAGTAGTATAATAATCTCCGGTGGTTTTAATTTCACTCATAGTATTATCTGAAATGTGTTGAAAGCGTCCGTTCAAAGTCACAACTGAAACAATCAATTGAAAGGTCAATCCGAAGCTTAGCATCACCCATCCACTCATGGGACGTTTGGCTATCAGTTTCCGAAAAGCACCTTGGACATGGTATGTCACTAATCATAAGGGGGTATAACCGCAGTCAGAACACTCAGAATGAAATTCGTAGGTAACAATCCCTTCGGATACCCGATCTTTCTCCTTGTGGGTAGAGTAGGTATTTGACCCACACTCGGGACAATCAGATTCAGTCATTTTTCGTAATTGTAGCTTCGACGTATTCCGATCCTCTTTCGTGAATCGTAACATCCCCGTCAAACGGTTCGTTTTCATGGTTAACAATAGCATCCCGAAGCTCCGGATCCTTAGTCCGAACTCGGCGAGAGTTTTCAGATATTGTCGTATATTCCGTTTGTCCGTCGCTATCTTCAATATCTTGAGCTAGTTCGTCAAAGACCGCGTTATCATACTCTCGAAAAGCGTCAGTAGCTTCAGATAGATTCTCAACAGCATCATTTGGGTCTTTAATATCGGGTTCGTTCTTACCCAATATCTTAGAATACTTCTCTTCGATATTTTTGATCGTCTCCTTATATTCGGGGATGTCTTCGGCTTCAATTCCCGTATTTCCTTCATTTGCATTTGCCATTAATTCGGCAAATTCAGAACCGGTCATTTCAGAGACTTCTTTATGTAACTTAGTCCCCTTCTTGAAAAATTCACGAGCTTCGGCCTTCTCTTCGGCCATCTTTTTCTTAGCGACTTCCCGATTATGCTCTTCAATATCTCGTCGCCATCCCTCATGTACCTCTTCGAGAGACGGGGTTTCCGTGGGTTTGCCGTTTACCAATTCGTGTTTTGCGCTTAACTCTTCAATCTCGTCGTCATCAAAATACTTCTCAACATATTCCGAATTAGGATCTACCTTAACGTAATGCTGATCCGAATCACGTTCTTTGAGTTTCGTCCGTCCGTCCCCGGATAACTCTTCAATAATAAGATCGTCAGAATCTAGTTCAGCCTCTTCAATATCTTCATGCGAACTAAACTCATCAACCGTAGATCCACTATTGTTACTACCTTTTGGTCGAATCACGTTACCGTCTCTCTCGCCTTTAACAAATCCAGTCATAATTATCCACTCTCGTTTAAAATCTCGTTAACTAACATCTCTTCAAAACTATTGTACCCACTATCCAACTTTTCATAAGATAAATCCCTATGAACCCCCTTACTTACCGCGATTGTAGTTCGTTCTTTTTCTGTCATATCTGACTACATATGTATTTATATCTACATACTTAAATAGTTTACGATTTAATTTGACGAACATCCAAAAATAAGGGTGAAAGTGACTGATTATCGTATAAAGTCGCCGGGAATACTGATTACAGATATATTTTGTGAGAAATCAATCGTAAATCGGATAAGGTTACAAGGTTGTTTTCTCAAAACAGTAGATAGAGAGTCTATACCGTCCGAAAAATCGCTTATCGTTCACAGATATACACAAATAGCAAAGCAGGTAGAGATGATATAACTGTGACGAATATTTTTGCTCGAACGATTAATAAATTTACCAGGTTATTTCAAACTTCACCGAAACTTTATCAAAACTTTGTCTAACAGATTCTAATCTGATTATAGATTCTATTATTGATTCTAATTCTCTCATTCTCTTTTCTCTCTCTCTCAACACTATTCAATTCTATTTCTCTTTTAGATCCCGATGGATCTTTCTCTCCTATTCTCTCTCAAATCTCATAGAATCGCATACAAAGAGACTGTGTGACTTTTCTAGTTCAATGACCCAAACCCCTTAGGACACAAAAGACCCTCATAGGATAGATTATACCCGGATAGATTAGATTCTAAATCGATTGTAGGGGTCCAGTAGGAGGTGAGAATGAGAATAGGGACACAACCCCCCGGACCCTTAACCAACATATCCATCTACTGAACCCTACTGTTGGTTAATCCCCGATCCCATCTTGTGTTATATCCAACGACACAATAGGCGTAAATTGGTTAACTATATGGATTGTGATAGTTCACCTCCTTTCTCGTAGTCTATATTTGATGTAATAAACTATGAATTAATCTATATCCCCGTCCCCTCTTGCGATTTTGGGGTTAGTGATAGTGTGGTACTACAGATTCGGATTAACAAGGTTATCCTGCATTGTGGTCCCAAAGGATTGTTTTGTGTTTTTGAGTCAAACAGAATCGGGGTAATTACTTATTGAACCCTAAAACAAACCAAAGTGTGCCTTGTGCATCCACGTCGCATCCGCATCGAAGACGACGGTGTCGAGGCCGTTCTTCCGCGCGAAAAGCGCCGCGCTCAAACCGGCCGGTCCGCCGCCAACGACGATCACGTCGGTG
>PUNF01000164.1 GCA_003552525.1 Clostridia bacterium
CAGCGCCAGCGCCTGCGGCAGCGGCAGCAGCGACAGCAAGGCCAGCGCGGATGAGGACGGCTCGTTCCTGTTGGATGCAGGTGTGCTGCTGCGGGGTGGTGATGCAGAGGCTGTGGTTGGTTTGATGGTGCAGGAGTTCTGCTCTGGGCAGGGTGCTGTGGACCTGTGGGGGGGGTGGACGGAGGACATGCTGCGCAGCGAGTTTGTGCGTGTGTACGTGCATGGGCGTGCCTCGTTGGGGGATGAGGAGCTGGTTACGTCGCGCGAGTACAAGCGCGCCAAGGTGAGGGACAGCACGCACGTGCTCGTGCCCTACGTTGGTGCAGATGAAGTGGTGCAGCAGTGGGTTGGCCAGGTTCAGCGTTTTGTTCGCTTTGAGTTTGTGGGGGAGGGAGGCGGCGAGGCTGTGCGGCCCTTGCGCGTGGCACTTGTTGATTTTTTTGAGTACACCCCACCTGTGAAGGACGAGTACGTGGGCGTGGTGCACAAGGTGCTGCTGGGGGGTGATGGTCTGCTTCCAGTGGCTAATTCTTCCTTCCCGGTACGGATCTGCAGCATCAGCTGCAAGTTGATTTATGCGAATGGGGTTGCGCGTGTCGGGCCGCACGCTGGCCAGCGCGTGCGCTACCTCGCACCATATAACCACCTGTCTGGCCTGCTGTGAGGGACCAGACGTGGCTGCTGCTGCCCTCCTTCTCCTGTGCTGTTGTGGCGTTGTGTGCGTGATGAGCCTGGGCTGCCGCTCCGAGACGATGCGTTGCCGTGCGTGGTGCTGCAAGGTTGCTGCAGCCCTCTCACTTGTTTTCTTCTAAGCCGTGTAACGACTCGCCGGCTTCTGGGCACTCAAATCAAAGGCCAGGATGGCCATCCCCCCACCCAGAGTTGAGCTCCTCTGCCTCGCGGATGGCCAGGGTGCCATCCTGGCGCGGGGGGCGGTTGGGTTCTGCGAAGGCGCGGAGCTGCTGGCGGACGCTGCGGCGGCCGCGCAGCAGCCGCCGACAGCTGCGGCGCGCTGCCACCTGGGCGTGACGTTGGTGAGCCTGACGAGGCTGCTGGCTGGGCTGGAGCGGGAGCCCACCCAGGTGATGCCGCATGGCGCGGCAGATTACTGCAAGGAGGCGGGGGAGGGGGTGCGCGCGCTCACAGTGCGCATCTCCTTCCCGCCCCCACCCGTGCCCCTCCCCCTGCCAGCCCCACCAGCAGCGGCCCCACCAGCAGCAGCAGCCCCTCCAGCAGCAGCAGCAGCAGCAGCAGCAGCAGCAGCAGCAGCAGCAGCAGCGAGTGCCCTGCAGCACGCAGGGCCAGCAGGCGCCAAGGGCAAGCGGGCGCCGTACCAGTTTGTGGGCATCAAGGATGAACTCAAGTATGCGGTCAACTGGCTTGTGCCCGTGGAGAGGGTGACCACGTTCACCATCTACAAGCACGGAGGTGAGCGCGTGAGGTTACCCTCACGCCGGTGTGACCTGCGAACTTGAGGAAACCCCATTGGATAGCAAAGCAGTTGTGCCACAGCCTCTGAGCAGCCGCGGAGCAGCCCATGCCGCCTCATCAGCAGCCCAGGCCATGGCTTGGGGTTCGCGTGTGAGTGGGCTGCCCGCGCGGTCTGCGCGGCCTGCGCAGCACTGTGCACTGTGCACATGCATCCTTCTGCGCGCACGCATGGATGTACGCACGCGTGCAAGCACGCGCGCGCAGGCGGGGTGCATGCACGCACGCGGAAGCGGATGCATGCGCATGCTCGCGGACGCACAGGCCGTTGCCCGCATATCCAGCCTGCGCAGCTGCGCCACCTCCTGCTCTGCACCAAGAGCTGCGGAGCTCATGTGGTGCAAAGCAGGCACACACACCCCTGCACGCACACCCCCGCTCATGCAAGCATGAGATTCGCCCACGCACTCACTCGCCCCACACACCCCTCACGCCCACCCCACTCCGCAGGTGGGGAGGAGACAGTGCAGGTGCCGGTCGCGCTGCCTGCGGAGCAGGGCCGGCCCTGCGTCGACGCGCTGTTCCTCCCGCTGTCGGTGTCGGTGGCCAGGAAGGGCTTCGCCAAGCGCGTGCGCGTGCTGGATGCCTTCGTCGGCAGCCTGGGCAGCCGCATGGACGTCGCCCCGGCGGTAGTGTGCACGCGGGTCCATGAGTGAGTGGGCTTGCAGGCATGCATGCTTGCTTTCTGTCGCGGCTGCATGGCAAGCAGATTCGGCAGCAAGCAGTCTTTGGCAGCATGCATCTCAAGTGCAGTAAGCACCTGGATTAGGCAGCAGGAGGGAAGGCCCCTGCCCCTGCGACGTGGCGGAACCATCATCATTGTCGGCCGGGCCCAGCAGTGCGGCAGGAACCTCCGTTCCCCATCTGAAGCGGCATGGCACACACATACACACACACACACCCCAACACCCTGCGCGCAGAATGATGTCCAATGCGCGCACGGACCAGCTGGCCTTCGCCAGGGCCGCATACGCCGCACAGCACCCCCACACGCAGCCACACTGCAAGACGCCCTCGTCCGAGCAGTTCATGCAGCAGCAGCAGCAGTACCGAGCAAGCCTTGAGGCGTGGTACAACTTCCAGGAGGACAGCACGCCGGCCAAGGACGTGCTGCAGAGCATCTGCGCCGGCAAGAAGACCTACCTCAAGCGCCTGAGGGGTGGGTGGCCGTGAGGAGTGCATGCGTGGGTGCGAGAGGGTGGGCCCACTCTGTGTCCTCTGTGCGTGTGCTCAAAGGTGAGCCATTCGTCACCCATTTTCCAACCTTACTCACACTCACACAGACGCATACCCCGAGGCCGCCTTCGCCCAGCCAACGCAGCAGCTGCCACAGCCGCCACTCCCGCAGCCGCAACCGCCGCAGCCACAGCCGCCGCCGCTGCCCCAGCCGCTGTCTCAGCCGCTGCCACAGCCGCAGCCGCCACAGCCGCTGCCACAGCTGGTGGAGGGGGGGCTGCGCGGGCCCTCCTCATCAGGTAGACGCTCATAGTCGGCTGATGCATTCTTGGTTGTGTGCGGGGTTGCGCACCGTCATGTGCGTGCATGCGTGCATGCGTACCCTCACCCTCACCATCTGCTCCTGGGCGGGGCCACACATCACAACCTCACCGCAATGCGTGCATCAGCAGGTGCTGAGC
>PUNF01000131.1 GCA_003552525.1 Clostridia bacterium
TGATCGGGATCTTCCCCAACATGGACTCGGCTTTTCGCTTACTCGGGGCTTACCTGATGGAACGAGACGAGGACTGGATCAGCGGTAGGAAGTACTTCGACATGGCGGAGTACTGGGAGTGCCAAAAGCCAAAAGGGACAACCCAGGACAAGGCGGCCGACAATTGAACAGCGAGAGGGAAAGTACACACAAATCCGGACTTGACCCTTTCGCGTGTCCGTTTCTTCCCTTACATAATCGGATCGGGTCTTCGCTATCAAGGAAAGCTGCAGTTCAGTATTGTGAAAAGCCTCCTCAGCCCCGCCAAAAGGATACTGGTTAATCCTCATTGTGATTCTATTCGGCGGCTGGGGGAGGTGCTTAACCTCGGTCGGAACGTACGTAACGTACAAGGTCCGCTCTTTCGCCTCGGCACGACCCGTAGTGGTCCTCTCCAGGCCAAGAGCGCTCATCCCCGGCACATGAAGATCCTCCTCGTAGAAGATCCTGATTCCCTGTTCATCGAACCTTGAAGCGTGTCCTACCAAGGTTCTCGCTTCTTCCCGGCTCATCCGATCCGCCAGTTTCATGGCGTGCCTTTCAAATATGTCGAGCTCCCTTGACACCCATAGTAAGCGATTCAAGTTAACTGCAAGCAATCCCTCGCCGTCTAAACCAATATCGTCGTGGACCATTCCGTCGATATAAATCAGTGTGTGAACATCGAGGGCCTGAACGCGCAAGAATGCCACCCTCATATACGCGTCATCCCCGGTCATCACTGCGAAACGATTGTCCGTGTCGAGCCCGCAAGGAGGACTCCAATCGTAGACATAGACGAAGCCTTCCTCTGCGAACTCTTGCGACAAGTCATCGGTGTGAGCGGTGAATTCCCTGTTCATCTCTCTCACTATCCGAAATGCATCGGACACCTGACGAATCTCGATGTAGATCTCGGAATCACTGTGTGCATGGAGATAGGTCATTTCGATCTGACCGTCGGTGATTGTGCGACTCGCCAGTATGTAATCCAGGGCATCGATATCTTCGCACCAAAACTCGTCGTCGGTCTCCAGGGATTCGGTGCTGCTATGGGCAAATACCATGGTGAAAAGCACGATGAGCAAGACAATTGCCGTTTTTGATCCCGTACCTTGTCCTGGCATAAGCATCTTCACCTCCAAGTACCTGGATTCTGCGTATTCTCCCGCCCCTTGATCTGTCGACTACAATGACGCGATTGGTGCACACATCCTCTAATTAAGCATAGCACAAATTAGAGGAAAATATCCCCATCTCAATGGAAATGACGATTCCGCGCTTCATTCAGAGCCGGACAAGTTGGGTATGTAGGGACCTCCGGGTGAAGATACCCATGGAGGGATCTATGGTGGCTCAACATCAGTGGACATTGGAGCAGAAGTTGGAGGTCGTGCTGCTCCCACTCAAGGGCGAGATAAGCGTGGCGGAGCCCAGTCTTCGTCACGGTGTCACGGAGGCAACCTGCTACGAGTGGCGTTCTTGTTTTTTGGAAGACGGCAAGTCAGGTCCTTTTGAAATGCGTCTGGCATCGCTGCCATACGGCACCCCCGAAATGTTTCCTCGCCGCCTCCACAAGCCCGCCGTGATCGTCTGAAACCACCAAGTCTGCCCCGTCCAGCCCTCTATCCTAAGGCTTCGGAAGAAATCCGACCAACTGGATTCCGACTCCGAATCCCCGAGACCAAGCCCCAAGACCTCGCGATATCCCTCCTCGTTGATCTCCACGGCGATGTGGGCACTGCGGGAACGAACGCGACCAGTCTCCCTCGCCTTGATAACCATGGCATCAACCAGAACGAAGGGATAGGCCCCCTCCAGGGGACGGGTATTCCAATCCTGGACCAGGGGATCCAGGTTCTTACATAAATCCGAAACCGTCGACTTCGAAAACTCCGTCCCGCAAAGTCGCTCTGTGATGCGCCGCACCTTCCTGGTACTGACGCCGTTGACTACCATCTCCATCATTGCCAATACCAGGGCCTGCTCGCTGCGCTGGTATCGGGCGAACATCTCCGTAGAGAACCCTCCATCCCGTACACGGGGAACCCGTAACTCCAAGGGACCTACCCGGGTCTTCATCTCCCGGGTCCTATAGCCGTTGCGATACCCCTGGCGGTCATCGGATCGCTCGTACGGCACGGCCCTGAGGTGATCAGTTACCTGGGCCTCCAACACCTGGTTCAGCACTGTCTCCAAGAGCCTCGCTAGTCCCGCATCCTTCTGAAAAAGACCGTGCAGCATCTCGTCGTCAATGGTAAGCTGATGTCGGGCCATCTGAATCCCTCCGTATCGGTGTTTGGTGATACTTCACCTTTACGAGAGGGTAGGTGGCCCCTCCTGTTAGTAGCCTTATGGGGACCTACGCTTTTTGCACACCCTAAAGGACTCTACTATCGGGAATACCGGTAATCTAAGGGCTTGGCAGAAGAACACCAGGATACTCGGTTGCAACGCTGGGTCGGTTCTGCCCAGGTTGCATCTGCCCGGGTTCGGCCGCCCGCCTTGAGCGCGAGAAGGTCGTTCGTGGCCGGACTGATCGGGGTGACGAGTTCCTCGCCGAGATGAAGAGTGAGCTGCCGCGGATCGACCATCGCGAGCAAAGCCCGACGTGCGGGCCGGGGAACGAATCGGCCGGGACGGGAGTGTAGAAATGGGCGCGTTGTACCTTCTTTCCAAGATTCGGGGGTTCCATGGGATTCTGGGAGATCGACGGAGAACTGAAACCGGGCACTCGCCAGGGCCTTCACCTGGTCGGGCTACTGGCACTCTTCCTCCCCATCCTCATCGTCGCACGCCACCTCCCCGGCGCCGACGGTTGGCTCCCCTTCGCGCCCATCACGGCAATGTTGCATCAGGGCCTCGTGGCCCTAGCGTGGCGAAGCGAGATCTTCGGCCAGCACGTATCCCGCCGCCTGGGATCGCGCTGGTTGGTAATCTTCGGAGCCCTCTTTCTTCTACTCATTTCCGCCCGAATCGCGGGGACGGTGGGAACCTCCCTGGCATCTCCAGGGGACTTCGTCGCCACTCCCCTCGTACACGTGATGACGGGAGCCATCATCCTGGCGGCAACCTGGACGGGCATCGACGTGCTCCGATATCTTGGGCTCCACCGGGCCCTGGGGGCCGATCACTTCTCCCCCGAGGTTCGAGAGATGGGTCTGGTTCGACGCGGCATCTTCCGCTACGTCCCCAACCCGATGTACACCCTTTCAAACCTCGTTTTCCTGCTGCCCGGCTTGCTCCTGCGGTCTTACCCCGGGATCCTCATCGGTTGCTACCACTACGTCGCGGTTTGGCTACACTACTGGGCGACGGAGAAGCCCGACATGGAGTTCCTGTACGGTCGAGGAAAATGATGAGGCATCCTGCGGTGATGCGTTGCGCGCATATTGTCGAGGGGAGGTCGCCAATTACGGCGATGTTATCGTGTACTTCGAGCGCTGGATGCGGGCGATACGGTTCGTGAGTTGCCGGCCGAATCTCTCGATCCGCGGGGGGACCAGCCCCCGGCGGCCCCCGGGTCGATCCGCACAGGGTCTTGCGGATCAAGGGCCGCGAACGGGTCCCCATGGGAACACCCGCTTTATGGAAATCCTCCCCCCGCTAATCGTTGATCAGTCCGGGGAGACGAGGCCTGTCCGCCGGGCATTGGGCGGTCGATACGCGCGCAGGAGCCACATGGCCCCAACCAGGCCCAGGACGCTGACCGCGGCGGCGATGATGTGCGCGTTCAACGCCCCAGTGTAATCCAGGCTGCTTCCCCCCAGCAAGGCACCGGCGGCCATCGCCAGGCTTCGGCACATCTCGTTGAGGCCCATGATGCTACCCATCCCGTGCTCGCGTCCCCGCTCCACCGCCATGGCCTCGGCGGCGGGCACGGAGATACCAAATCCCGCGCCAATGATCACCGACGTGGCCAGGAGATGCCAAAACCCCTGGCTGAGGGGGATGGCGATAAACCCAATGGGCAAGAGGAGAGAGCCGAGGAGGCCGACCCACCTCCTGTTAAAATTGTCGGCCAGGTAACCCCCCTTCGGCTGCAGCGCAGCGGCCACCAGGGATCGCACCGTGACGACCAGTCCCACCTGGGCGGCGGTGAGACCTAGGGTCAGCTGGGCGATGAGCGGCAACAGCGTGGAAAAGACTCCGTGGCCGATACCGACGGCACTTCGCAGGGCAACCGCTCCCGCCACCAAGCGGATGCGGAGTAGTCCGACCGAGTCCACCACGAGATTGAGGGAGAGAATGTCGGTGCTTACCCGCGATGGGGTCTGTTCGGGAACGAACAGCGTAACCAGCAACAGGGCCGCGCCGGTGATGATGCCCATGGCGTAGAAGGGTACATTGAGCCCGAAGGCATCCGCCAGAAGGCCGCCAACCAGGGGACCGCCGGCGAAGCCCAAGAAGAAGCCCATGTTGAGATATCCCATGACCTCGCCCTCGCGATTGGCAGGGCTGATCTCCCCGGCATAAGCGCGGGAGACGGGGCCGACCATGGCGGAACACAGTCCCTGGAGGATGCGCAGCAAAAGGAGGTGTCCCACGGTCCCCGCGGCGACGAAGCCGAGGGAAACCAGAACGTATCCCGAGAGCCCTACCTGCATGACTTTCCGCTTGCCCTTACGATCGGACAGGGCCCCGAAGAGCACCATGAAGATGGCGCGAAATAGCGGATCGGCGGCGAAGATCATACCTATCCATGCACCCGAAGCCCCCATGTTCTCAGCGTACACGGGAAGCAAGGGGACGATGAAGCCGACACCCATGGCCATGCTGAACATTGCCAGGACTAGGGCGAAGAGACTCTTCCGGTACGCGGGTACGGGCGGGCTCAATGATCACACTCCCAGGGTGTAATCTTCGTGTCTCTAAAGATTCTGCCCCCGCATCTCCGTCCCTGCACGAAGATAGGTGATCGGGATCATCGCTCAATTGGAACCCGTCGAATTTGCGACTCCCGCACCCACCTATCGCCCCTCTCCTCGAAAGCGCGGCACACCCCGCCCCGCCACATCACGTTCATCGCCGTTGCTCCCGCCGGCCGCGGATATGAGCACCTACGACCTCAAGGGGAGTCGAGGGGTTGGCGTCGGGTCGGCCTTCGATTCATTCCCGCGGGCTAGCACGGATCCCGTCCCCCTTCGATGGTGGAACGCACGAAGCGGGAGATGGGCTCGTCTCACCCCACCAATATAGCGATCGATACACAATTTGAAACGCACCGCCGAACTCGCTGCCGGGAAGGGATCATCCGTCGATTCATCGCGGGATGTGAGGATATCTCGCCACCTCGCGCGAAACGGGACCGGGTCCCCAGCAACCGCTGCGTTGGGGTTTCGCGATGGCTCGCGAACCGAGATCCGGATCACAACTTGGGACACGACACGAAGGAATTGCTATAATATGGGGAAATCCGATCCGGAATACATCTCCGGAATACATCCAACTATCCAATAATGGGAGGACATCGATGAAGAACATACTCGCCCCGGTACTGATCTTGTTGCTTACCCTGACCCTTGGATGTGGCACAGAAACCGTCGCAACCCCGACTGGACAGCAAAGTGGCGATGCCGATCAACCGGCCTCCGCCGAAGCCGAAACCGGCGTCATACGCCACCTTCCATCCTTCCCCGTCGATATAATGCCCCTTTACGAGGCCGTCGATGTAATTTCGTGCCAGTTTTCCGTTCGGCACTCCCCCAACTACGTCATCGGCAAGGATTTCTACAGTATTTCCTTCGAATCCGGCGCAGATCGGGAGGAAGTATCAGGGTACTACAGGGAACTGCTCGATGAAATCGATGAAGAGTGGTCCATCGATGAATACTCCTTCGACGGATACATAGAGGGACGCCGGGTTTCCGTAAACCTACCCGACTGGAAACATGAGAGTAGCCTGGGCACCTCCGTCACCATCAGCATGGGCGAGGATCCGGACCATTATGCCGACTATAACCGCTATTATGACACCTACCCCGAGGATCTCATCGAGGTCTACGCCGCAGATACGGATCCCGAGTACCAGTACACAGAATACTACCGCAGCCAATACGTACGGTATTTCACCACATACTTCACCTTCGCCGATCCCGAGGAAGTACTGGATTTCTTCCGGGACACTTATGGCGAGAAGAACGACTTCACCGAGATCGAAGATGAATACTCGGTTCGATTCGTTTGGAATGATGGCGACTACCGCTGCACCGTGAATTATCAACTCCAGGCTTCGTACATGGGTAACGGCGTCGGCTTCACGGTGGACAAGGACCTGGACCTGGACGAATGGGACATGCGTTAGGGTCGTGGCTCTCCCGGGAATCCGCCCACACACCCCTCGAGTCGAGACGTTCGGACGCGAGGATTCTGAGGCGGGTTCCCGGGACAATTGACCCGCGCGGGAACGGATTAGGTTACCGGGTCCCCGGGGAACTCGCGGGGATAGCGGTGGGCGGGATCTCGATAGGTTTCCCTTGTCGGCGACTCAACCGGTACACCTACCCATCAAGAGCGGTGATGTACAGCTCACCGCCTTCGCCCACGCCGAAGCACCTGATGTTCAGACCCTTATCGACGACTTGGTAAACCTGTGAATCCCAACCCTCCTCGAAACACATTCCCCAGGTGAAATCCGTTACGAAGACCCCGTATTGTGTGGGCACCCTCCAGCCCGGCTGTCGCTGCCCACGATAACACTGCCCCTATCTCCCCGACATCGGTAAAATCGAGGAATATCCCCGGGGAAGCATCTGCCCTCCTGCCGTCGCGTTCCCGCGGGCCGAGGATGTGGAAGGTCGTTTCGTCATCGACATCGTCCTCGCGAGGTTCTCCCCCGGAACTTCGAAGCGATTGCACGAGCTCGAGCATGTGCACTCGGGTACGTCGTCGTTTGTCCAGGCGGCTCAGGGATGTTGGTCGGCAAGAGCCGGCTGCACTTTGAGCGCGCGATTCGCGTCGGGTTACCGACAAGAGGTTTCTGCGGGGAATCCTCCGATTCCCCGGCGATCCACTGCCCTCCAAGCCGTTGCCGGGACAAACGGGAGGGTATGGCAGAAGCGATACCAAGGCACAACTGCCGTTGCGCGCGGACGTGAGATCAGACCCATCGCGCTTAGGAACCCGCATGGGTCTCCCCTAGTCTTCAATCACCCATCTGCCCTCGGATAGGGCGTAGTCCGCACCCGTCGGAGACTCCGGCCAGCCCATCACGTAGGTATCCTCGATCTCCGAGCGCAGACCCTCCGTGTTGTACTCGCGAGGATCCCGATCCTCGGAATCCAGCATCCATTGAAGCGTTGCGCTGTTTAGGATGCGAACGTTGGCTTCGTCGGCCCTTTGCCGGGCGCTGGCCTGCGTCCCGTCGTAGACCAGGATGGCGATGGACACGAGAATACCTATTATTACGACAACCGTTATAAGTTCGATGAGACTGAATCCGCGACACTTTCTCCCCGATAATGGCAAAATGAGCACATCCCCCCGCGCTTGAATTCAATGAACCATACAAAGTGGTCCGGCCATTTCTCGCTGGCACCAATCGACCCTCATTCCCGTTATACCGATGGCGGGAAATTTCCAGACGGATATCCCGGGGCCACGGGTTACGGGGTCACTAGGACTCTACGTCACTTTCCCTCGTCCAGGTCATTCGTTCGGTTGGGGACAAGCGGGGTCGAGGAACCGAGGCCATCCCCGCTGGCCGGCGCCCGCGCTCGGTGAACGTGGATTCCGTATGGGGCGGGCAAGGAACCCTCCCGTGTGTATAGGGCGGATTGCGGGGGAAAAATTTCGGATTACGGTGACCGGCGGGTCACGAGGGGTTCCCCCTGAATAGCCCCCGGAGAACGTCGCCGGGAAGGGGTTGCCCACCACCCGCGCCGTCGAACCATCCCAAAGCATCCACCCGGTGACGCCGGCGGATAGGGCCAGCGGGTGCCAAAAGGTGATCGGCCGGGTCAACAATGCGATGATGAGACCCTCGGCGAAGATCAATCCCCCGAGGCTCAACATCAGGTCCATGGTGCCTTCGAAGGAACCGAGCCCCCGGGGAACAGGGGAACCATGCTGACCAGGTAGGCGGTATACGTCGCCAGGGCCACGGTGGCGAATCCCACATCGTGATTCAACATGGCGACCTTCACGGGGTAGAGGCCCCGTATGAGGAATGAGACGAGGAACAATCCGCTGCGCTCGCTGGCGGCGGTCAGGCTTCAGGAATGCGTCATCGCTTCGCCCAAGAACCCTCGCACGGCCCGGGTCTTTTGCGCAAGCCGAGACTCGTGCTTCGTCGCTGCGCCGGTGGCGCCGGGGATTCGCTTGCCGTCGGTGTGAAGCATCCAGAAAACCAGGGCGAATAGGGCCACCAGGCCCAGCAATGCCAGGTAAGCGACCCCGGGAATCGCTCCGAGGCGGGCAGCCACGGTGATGAACGGAGCGCAGAGAATGACGAAGGGCAGAAGGGAAATGTACTTGTGGGCCAGGAGGGCTCCGACCAGCTCCTGGTGCGATAACGAGGTAACCCCGCGCAATAGGGATATCTTGACGGTCTCGCCGCCGATCTTCACCGATGGAATGAGGGTCTCCACGAAGGTGCTCGCGAGGTGAACTCCAAATACCCGGGAAAACGGCACGGTCTCTTCCAGTTTTCCCATTAGGAAGTACCACTGGTAGGCAGTCATTCCCAGCGTAATGGTCTGGAGCAAGATTAGGCCGAGCATCGCTCCCGCGTCTGCGTGCACTAGTGACCCCGCGATTTCATCCCAGCCGGACAGGATGACAAATGCAACTATGGTTCATAGACCGACGATCCAAAGGGTCGGTCGCCTGATACCCAAGGGCATTTTCACTGCCTCCACAATGATCCATCGTCACATTTAATGACAACAGTTACCAATATGCGATGCAAGGTGCCGGGGATCCGGATAGCAGGAATGGCCCAAGATACCCGGCACCGCCCCGCCCCGGGGACGGCGCCGGATGCCGGGAAGACCGGATTGCATGGACATGCCGCGCTTCATCGGGACATGGACACTTTGGGTGTGCAAGGTTCTCCGGGTTAAGTCATCCGTCGGAGGGGTCTATGATGGCTCAGCGTCAGTGGACATTGGAGCAGGAGTTGGAGGTCCTGCTGCTCGGTCTTAAGGGGTAGATGGGCCCGGAAGACTGATGTATATCCGAGGATCGATGGGAATGAAGAAATAGCCGGGGAACCCGGTACGAGCACCTAACGACCACCCCGGATCTCGCGGGTTCCCGGGGGTGGGGTGCCCGGCGAAGCAGGGCCTCCCGACAACCATGGGAGCGGTCTATGTTCCCAGATACGTCGGCACCGCCCCTCTCGGGACGGTGCCGACCGACCCTGCATCACCAGAACTCGACAACCGGTTTACCAACCCATCATCATTTGGTCGGTGACTACCGGATTTCCATCTGCAGGTTCTCGACATTCGCCCACATACCGTCCCCGAGCACGGCGTTGGCATCGGCCGGCAGAATGCCGTGCAGGATGCCTTCCCGAAGCACCGAGTCCCCGGCGATCAGGCGGGCCTCAACATCGAGGGATATCTCCCTACCCAATCCGGATATTTCCAGGCCGTCGAGCCCGGGGGCGAGCGACAGGTTCAGTGTTTCGTCGGATTGCAGATCTACGTTGATCCTCAGGTGCCTGGCGGTGCCATCGGTCAGTTCCTCGCCGAGGTGCAGGTCCAGGGTCTTGGATTCACTCGGGACCACCTCGACCCAATCGAAGTCGGGACCGATGCGGACGCGGTCCAGGGTGGCCGCCGTGCAATCGGCATCGCGAATGACCAGGGACTTGCCGTCGGGGAGCAGGCTCATGTACGTGTAGGTACCGTCACCGTCACCGTGAATAGTGCGAACCGGTGAGGCGACATCCTCGCGAACCAGGAGGTAATTCTCGAGCCACGGACAGACGTAACCCATCCCGGGATCCGAGTGCATCCGTCCATCGCGATACCCGAGGACCTTACCGGATTCCTCCTCCACAGAGACCCTGGCGGGACTGAGTACCAACTCCAGGGCAAATCGCATCAGGCCCGCCGTCGCGGTGTGGGCACCGGAGATGGGCATGCTCACGTTGTCGAGGAGCTGGCTTTGGATCGTATTCGTCCCGAGGGTGAACCCGTGGGCCGTGGCATAGGGAGGATAATCGTCCGACTCCGAGTAGGGCGCCTCGAAGTGCAGTTCCCCGTCCTGCATGAAGAACTCGATGAACCGATCGTGGCGACCCGGTGCGTTGTTCTCGTAGACGTAAAGGCGGGCACCGTCCAGGCTCCCGGTGTCATCACCGTAGACCAGGCGCGTTGGCGTGACGCAGTGGCTACGCATGAAGGCCTCCCTGACCTCGGCGTCGGCCATGATATCCCAGGTGCTGCCCGAGGGGATGTAGCAGAGAACCCGGGCGGGCCCGGCGCCGAGATCCGCGCCAAGGTCCGCCTCGATCTCCCGCAGGCTTCGCTCCACCCGGGACAATCCCTCGCGCCCCTGGTCCGCGTAATGGATCACCAGTTCGCGACTGATGACCCGCCCCTGGGCCACGGTGAGTTGGCGCCAGAGATCCGTGGGGATATCCGGTGGATCCGGGCGGTTCTCCTTCGTTATTCCCACCGTGGAGATATACTCCCCGAAGGGCCCGGGATCGCCTTCGTGGAATCGCTTCAGGGAAGTCGAGGCCAGTCCGGTGCAGTGGGCGTTGTCGGTGAGGAACCAGCGGAAGAATGCGTAGAAGGCACTGGTCATCACCGGGTGAAGCAGAGATTGCGCGCCGACCTCGACGGTGCCGAAGGTCTCCATGAAGGCTCCCCACGTGGGGTCCCCGATGGTGAAGTTGTGGAAGGGATAACCGTGTTCATCGACGCGGAATCCGCTGTCCACCGACGGCAGTCGCTGCACCTCCCACTCCGCACTCCGGTATCCGTCGGAGTTTTGCACCTCGAACCGATCCTTACCGCCACCGTCTACGCCGGCTTCGCGCGGCAGCTCGATTTCGATGGACGAAGAAGACCTCCGGACGCCGGGGAGGTATTCACCGTTGCGAACCACCGTGGCCCCCGCATCGAACGACGTGCCGACCAGTTCCAATCGGTCCCCGGGAGCCACACCGTCGACCGGGGTCCCCCCCGCCCGCAGCTCGCGGATGTGCGGTAGCACGCGCAAGGGCACCTCGTTCGAGGTCTCCCCGCCCCGGATGTCCACCTTGACGGCGTGGGATCCGCCGGCGGCACCTGCGGGAACGCGGAAGCTGAGCTGCCCCTCGTGATTGAAGGTAGTGGACACCGGGGACCCCCCGAGGTGGACGCGCGCCGCCGATGTGAAGTGCAGCCCGTGGACCACGACCTGCCCCCCCGCGATGGATTCGACTGGGTTGATGGATTGGATGTAGGGTGCGTGGAGGATCCTGTCCCAATCCTCGGGGTCGAAGAACCCGTACGCCAACTGGCTGGCGGAACCCGGGGATCCCCGGCCCATGTCGCCGAGGCTATTCCCGCGCTGGCCATCGCTGCCCCGGCGCGCGCTGTGCTCCCGGCACGGGAAGGTGGCGTGGCCGGCCTGGCCTCCGCGGCCCCGTTCCCCGGGCGTTCCCTGGGCACCGGGTTCGCCCCCGGGACCGGGACCCGTGTTCGGGGTGAAGGGCCGAGCGGTCATCAGGCCCTCCAGCTGGTCCGCTGTCGTCGAAATGGTGACTGCGCCGCCGTCTCCACCGTCACCACCCTGTCCTCCCCGTCCTCCGTCTCCGCCATCCCCGCCGTGCCCCCCGTATCCCACCGAGCGCAGGCAGGCCAGTCCGCCGGAACGGGAGTCCTTGCCGCGTTGGCCGTCGCCGCCGCGGGCACCGCGACCGCCGGCGCCACCGCGGCCACCCCTTTGACCGGGCAACTCAATATCGGGCATGGCATCGATCTCCAGGGCGATGATGGTCAGGCTCGGGGCATCCTCTCCCCTGGGCCCGGCACGGCCATCGCCACCGTGGGCACCGTCGCCACCCCGCGCCGCCCGATCGTGGTTGGAGCTGGACTGGCGAGCGGTGCGGTCGTAGTTCGGCCTAGCGGGATCCGGCGATCCACGCTGACCGGAAACCCCGACGTGTGGGTTCGTCTGGGGAGTGTAGGTGATCAGGGCTCCGGAACGCGCCTTGATCTTTCGAGCGATGATCCAAAGGTGCGAGACGTGATCGAGGTGAATGGTAATCACGTGATCGTTTAGATCCAGTTCGTCGGCGATGATGACGGACTCTTTCTGCGGCCAGGACGAAACACTGGCCATCATCATTATGTTCGGGGCCCCCAGGGGCCTTATCTTGCCCATCCTAAAGGACTCGGCCAAAAGGGTGCGGGCGCGCCGGGTGCTCAGCAAACCGGGTCGATTGATGGCGAGGTTTCTATCCAGCCTTAGGGGTCCGATATCGTTGAGGTTTTCGATTCCCACGGATTCCATCTTGGATTTCGCCTCGGCAAGGATCGGTGACGGCTCTACCTCTATGATCAGGTCGCGGGAGAAGTCTGGTATGCGGGCGCTGATCATCTCGAAAAGACCGCGGGAGATGTGGGGGTGTTGGATGTCACCGCGGATAACGCGGTGAAAAGAACCCAGTTGTGGCAAGGTTGCCACCTCCTTGAGGGTGGTGAGTACCGGATGGGTGGACCGGTTCGGGGATCATCGAAGAGATGCGTCGTTGAGTCTTCCCATTAGACGGCACGATTCAACAGGATATGTCGGTAATTCGACGGTAATGCCCCGGTTATACCCGGGAACACGTGTAGAAAACCCTTCTCCCTTGCGCCCACGCAGCGAACTTATGAGACGACACCGAGCAGGAGAACGAGAACGGCTTACCAGGGCGGAACCAATGACCTACTATCGCGTGCATGACGTCACTAGATCAAATTGCGACCTGGCTGGAGAGTCGGCCCACCCGAGGCGCTGGCTCAAGAGATACTCCCTAGCCGAAGACCGTTAACATGGAGGATGAACAGGTAGAGATGGAGCCTTCCATCACTCTATTTGAACGGAGGCAATCCGCGAGGAACATCGATCCCAATTCCAATTTCATAGCTATTTCAAGGTTATGGAGAAGGCATCGATGGATAGCAGAGGCCTTCCTTTCACAAACGAGCTTTAGGCCCAGCCGAATTGGATTCCGGACAGGCATCTCCAGGGTGAAACATGGATTCTGTAATCCCGGGGAGAACATCGAGGTCATAAGGCAGGGAAAAGCGAGAAGGCTTGGGGCCGCTGTGTCACGGCCCCAAGCGCAGAAGTCCCTAAATCTTCTTATCCTTGCCGGCGACCAAAGCGATGGCGATAACGGCGAGGAGAAAGGCTTGGGCGACGTTCGCCCACGCCATGAGCCGCAAGTTGAAGGCAACCACGTGCATATCCTCGTGGATCTCCTCGATATCCTCCGCGATGTGTTCGAGGACGTCGAGGTAGGGTGCAGCTTCGGCGGTGCTGGGAATTAGAACGAGGATGAGACCTGTGAGCAAGAGGATCGACATGATTATCGTGGTTCGTTTGCAACATATTCCTCCGGTGGGGCTCTTCAAGGCTACCACTCCTTTTCGATATTGATATTGATTATCATTACCATCGTATGTTCCCAGATCTCCCCCGTCAAGCAAATCGTGAAATCTTTCCTGAGTTCTCAGCCGATGAGGCCCCCCTTAACAGGTATTCGGGACACTCAAGGATACAGGCCCTCGCCAATCCCGGGCTCAAGTGCCGGCGTATCTCGGCCGGCAGTTCACTGACTATTTGATCGCTCCCGGGTATCATATCGACCCGCACTTGCCCGGATGGCCCAAATCGACACAGATCGCCGGGACCGCCCCAACCTGCTATTGTGGGCGAAACCCGGGTTTCGCCCGGGCGTGATGTTAAAATCCGATGGGTCCGAGTTGAACTGCCAACCTGGATCAGTTGGTCCGAGCCCCTCGGAGAAGTCTATCCCCGCTCTGGCGGATGCAATGGGTTTAGGGCTCGGAAA
>PUNF01000092.1 GCA_003552525.1 Clostridia bacterium
CGGACTATTTGAATACCATTACCGACTGTCAGGCATCTGACTCCGGCTCCACCTCCCGCTTCACCTTCGGCGCCGGGGGCACCCAGGCTTTGAGGTGTTGGCCGATGTGCTCGTAGAAGGTCGGGACGAGAGCCTCCAACTGCTCGACGAACTTGCGCTTGCCGCCGAAGGCGCGGGCGTCGTCCGTGAGGCGCTTTGTGGAGTCACGTTTGTGGGCTCGGGCGCTGGGTACGCCAAAGGTGGTAGTGATTCAGCGGCTTTTCGGCCTACCCTGACTGTCTGCGCCGCGATCCTCTGCACAGGAGACCATCATGTCTGGATACACCGTTTGTAAGTATGTCACCGCGGAAACAGCCAAAAAATGCCTGAGTGACCGCACCCTGTATCTCGCGCGACCAGGACAACTGAATGACACACTAGAAGCACGATTCGCCCGGGCTAGCGCAGGTGCCTACTTAGACGTCGTAGAATCAACCCTTGCAAAGATCGCTTCAAAACGTGGGGAAGCACCCCTTGTCTTCGACCGGGAGGCCCTGCCGGAATTTAAGGCCTTGAACGAACAAGAGAATGACCGCTTTCAGAGGTTCTGTGAAAATATCGGCATTTGCTCTCTAACCAGTCACCCAAACCACCAAGCCATGTGGGCCTACTACGGACAGGGTGGTCATGGGTTGTGCCTAGAACTGAAATTCAGCAACGAGGTACTGAATGATCATGAACTTCTTCTTGGTCCGGTCGAATACAGCGATCAACCCAGGGTACTGAATCGCGCGGATGACTTGCGTGAGTCTCTACTCGAGATGGCCGATCAAAACCCGAACGCCTCCGTCCGCGAGCTACTAAAGTTAAGCTTCGAGACGCCCTTCCGCCGCAGAATGGGACTCCGCATGGCTCAGCGTGCAACATCCCGCAAGCACACCGACTGGAAGCATGAAAACGAAATCCGTCTCCTCGGGCCAAACGGGGGGTGTCCAATACCGATATTGGAGAAAGTATTATCGAAGATTCACTTCGTAAATAGTAAGGCTCTAGCTCTCTTCGCACCATTTCTCCGGGAGCACTACCCTGAAGTTCCGCTTGTGTATTGGGAATCCGATCATACCGGAACACTAAAGCATGGCCGCTCCATGGAATTAAATCTGATTCCAGTCGATTAGTCCGATGCAAGCATCTTCTAAGCGGAGCTCGCACCGGCAGGATTACTGATCAGCTCACGCAAGCGGCCCAATGCTGGGTTCACCGATTGATCCAGCAGTGACTGCGGGAAACATCGGTGATAGCTCCGTTTTTCTGCAGGATGACCATCCAGCATGGGATGCAGAGTGCTTTTGCAACTTTGTGCCGTAGAGGGAACAGATACGCCCAATACGTTAAGCAACATTCCCTCGAGACAGACCGGACTGGAGACGATTATTTCAATCCCGTGGCGCCTGGCAATGCCACGGGCGGCCTGGGGTATCTGCACATCGTCATCGAGTAGCAACACTCGCCGGTCATAGGCGATATGCTGATAGCGCTTGATCATGCGCTCCCTCGCCAACAATCAGGATCGATTTGAGCGCTCTGCGTTTTGCGTTGCGTCGCGGCATCCTTGCCCTCCAGCCCTCAAATATCCGGGACGGCTCCCAGCGCGCCGGCGTGATACTTGGCAAAGAGGTTGTCGTCGCTGCGCAATCCAATAACCCCGTCTAACCGCCACGTTTCGCTGGCCAGATCGCGCTTCTCGACGAGGTACACCTGGTGTTTAGCCAGTAAGTTCAGTGCCTCGCTCGTATGGCAGGAAAACAGGAGCTGCGCTTTATAGGGGTTGGTATGCTCCAGGCGGAATAGATCCAGGATGACCTCCAGCATGTGCGGATGAAGATCACTGTCGAACTCATCAATCACTGCCACACCACCGCTCTCTAACACAGGCAAGATATACCGCAGCAGCACGTAGGCGGCCTGAGTCCCGCTCGACTCTTCGAAAAACGGCAATGAGAAGCCTTGACCGCCGTCCAGGTGATGCTCGCCGAAAGGCAAGTGGATGGGGTCGGTTTGCTCGCCCGTTTCGTCACGCACCGACATTTCTCGGAGCTCGACATCGCTCAGGCCCAGATCCAGCTCGCAGATCGCCCGACGCGCGCGCTCATGCAATGCCTGATTCTCGCTAAAGAAATGCGCACTGTTCAGCAGTTGTTGATGATCGTAGTGGGCGCGGCCGATGACCCTGAGATTTGAGCTATAACGCTCGAAGTAGGCAACAATCTTGGAGGCCGTCGCAACATCATGGACGTGCCCGGCCGCCAGCAGCGATGCATTGCCGCGAACCCCCCGAGCGTGGGAGGCGTTCATGCCAAAGCCCTTTTGCTTGATGGCATAACTGTCGCCGTCGCGTTCGCGCACGAACAGATAGCTATAAAGGCGGCTGGTCTTCACGAACAGCGCCTCATGCAGCACATGCTGGGGCGTTACATGCAATTGGTAGCGATAGGCCTTGCCGTCCAGTTCGAAGTCAACCTCAAACTCGATCGGGCTGTCCTCATCCAGCTTGTGCGGACGCACCGGAATCGGCTGTTGTGGCTCCGCGTTGAGGAATGACCGAGAGATGAACCAGCTCAAAAAGGCCATTGGCTTTAGCAACTGCGTCTTGCCAGCGCCGTTGGGCCCCAGTACGGCCACGACCTTGTTGCCCCGGCTCTGATCCGCGAACGTCAGATCATAGCCGGATTGGGAGGGCTGCTTGCCAAGCTCGAACGAGACCACCGCTTCCTCACGGAACGAGTAGAAGTTCTTAAACCGGTAGCGTTTAATCATACTGCGTAGAAACCAACGAGATTTTGTTCATCTTGGCGCACGACGACGCGTTTAGCAAGCGTCGGGTGAGCTGGCCGATGACACAACGCCAGCCTCAGTCATCTCTACGGCTCCGGCTCCTCCTCCACCTCCCGCTTCACCTTCGGCGCCGGGGGCACCCAGGCTTTGAGGTGCTGGCCGACGTGCTCGTAGAAAGTGGGGACGAGGGTCTCCAACTGCTCGACGAACTTGCGCTTGCCGCCGAAGGCGCGGGCGTCGTCGGCCTCCATCCAGATAACAAAAGATGTCGGCGGCGTGTTAGC